>CAYTPF010000166.1:0-4004 GCA_964439775.1 uncultured bacterium
TTATTTTATTTAGAAAAACAAAATAAATCACAAGGAATACCTGACAACGATATAATGCATATAGCATCATTATCACTAGGTTTAAATGATATAGGAACTTTTGATATTAAAGAAAAAGTAATTGAAAATCTTATAAATAATAATAATACTTTGTCAAATATGAATATTTCTAATTTTTTAGATTTACTTTCAACAGATTTACCTGCACCTGGAGGAGGCAGTGTAGCGGCCCTAAGTGGTGGAATAGCAGCTTCATTAGTATCTATGGTAGCAAATTTAACAATAAATAATAAAAAGTATAAAAAAGTTCATAATAGAATGAATAAAATAGCAGTTGATGCTCAAAAATTAAAAAATGAATTAATAATTTTAATTGATGAAGATACAAATGCATTTAATAAAATTATGACTGCATTTAGATTACCAAAAAAGTCTGATGAAGAAATTAATTATAGATTGTATAAAATACAAGAAGCTACTAAGTATGCAACAGAGATTCCATTTAAAACATTACAACTTATACATAAAGTCCTATTACTTGTAGATATTGTATTAGATGAAGGTAATAAAAATTCATTTTCTGATTCAGGTGTAGCTTCTGAATTAGCTATTGCAGGTGCAAAAGGTGCAATTATGAATGTTAAAATTAATTTAAAAGATATAGAAGATCCTGATTATATAAAAAGTATGAATAAAAAAATTAAAATAATAAATGATAATATTAATGAGTTATCTATTATTATGAATAAAAAAATTGATAAAAATTTATGAATAAAATTCATGTACTATCATCTAATTTAGTAGATCAAATTGCAGCAGGTGAAGTGATAGAGAGACCTGCATCTGTTGTAAAAGAATTAATTGATAATTCAATTGATGCAAACGCTACTGAAATAAAGATAAATATAAATGATGGTGGAAAATCTTTTATACAAGTAAATGATAATGGTGATGGAATGTCAAAAGATGATCTAACGCTATCTTTTCAAAGACATGCTACTAGTAAAATAAATAAGCATTCTGATTTAGAAAATATTAAAACTATGGGGTTCAGAGGAGAAGCATTGCCTAGTATTGCATCTGTTTCTATAGTTAAAATCAAATCTAATATTGATGTATCTAGCAATGGATATGAATTTAATATTAAAGGTGGAAAAGAAACTTCATTAAAGCCTGTAGTCGCAACAAAAGGAACCTCAATTTCAATAAGGGAATTATTTTACAATACTCCTGCAAGAAAGAAGTTTTTAAAGGCAAATAATACAGAATATCAACAAATAACTAAGGTAGTAAGAACATTTTTATTAAGTAATCCAAAAATATCATTTAAGTATAAGCACAATGACAAAATAATATATGACCTTCCTTCTCAAAGTTTAGAATCAAGATTGACTAGTATTTATGGAGATACGATTAGTCAATCATTAATAAAAGTTTATAAGTCAACAAAAGATATCTCTATTGGAGGTTATATTGGCAATTTGAATCTTGTTAAAAAAAGACCAAGTGACCAATATCTGTTTGTAAATGATAGATATATTAAAGATAGATTGATTTCATCATCTATTAATAAAGCTTATTTAAATCTTATAGAAAGAGGGGAATTCCCATTTTATGTGTTAAATATTTCTTTAGATCCTAAAACAGTTGACTTTAATGTACATCCTACAAAGAAAGAAATACGATTTGAAAATGAATGGAAAATATATCAATATTTAAAAGCGGCTATTGAAGAATCCTTATCTACTATTTCAAATACAATACCAAATTATAATACTATAAAATCTTCACCAACATTTTATAATAATAATAATCTTTTTTCAAGTATTAATAATTCAAATGAAATCCAGGCTAAGCCAATTAATATAGATGAAATATTAGATACATCAATAGATTCGACTGAAGATCAAATTAAAAGAAATTTTGATACAATGTTCAATAAGGAACAGGAAAGCGTATTTAGTGCAACTGGTGAGATATGGCAGATTGCAAAAAAATATTTATTTACAGAAATAAATGATGGATTAGTTATAATTGATCAACATGTAGCCCATGAGAGAATTTTATATGAAGAAGCTTTAGATGCGCTTGAAGGGGACGGCCTGTCTTCACAAACAATACTTTTTCCTGAAACAATTAAATTTCTTCCTGATGAATATGATTCTTTTTTATCAATTTTAAAGTATTTAGAAAAAATTGGATTTAAAGTACGAGAGTTTGGTAAACATACTATAATTGTCGAAGGCTTACCTTCAAGTATCCCATTAGGAAGTGAAGATAATCTTCTTAAGAATATACTAGATGAGTATATTACATTTAAAGATAATGATGTATCGTTTATTCATAATATAGCAGCTACATATGCTTGTAAGGGAGCAATTAAAGCGGGTGATAAATTAGAGAAAGAGGAAATGTCATCATTGATTAATCAGTTATTTTCTACTAATAATCCATATTATTGTCCTCATGGTAGGCCAATTATTGTGAGGATGTCTGAATTTGAATTAGATAAAAGATTTGAAAGGAAGTAAATATGAATTCTAATATACCATCGATGAAAAGAAATTTTGCTACTGGTTTATTTGCTATATTACCTGCAGTAGTTACATGGTTTATAGTATTGTATTTATATAATATATTTACAAGTCCTGGTACATATATAGTAACAAAATTATATTTTTTATTATATGGTGAAAATTACGAGGTGAATATATTTCTAGTACAATTTATTAGCTTCCTGATTACTTTAATATTTATTTATCTTTTTGGTTTTTTTACAAACAAATTCATTGGTAAAAGAATTTTGATTTGGTTTGATAGAGTTATAGAAAAAATTCCCGTAGCTAAAACTATATACAAAACAATCAAACAATTGATAAATTCAATAGCTGATTCAAATGCAAATGCATTTCAAAAAGTTGTATATATAGAATATCCTAAAGATAATATATGGACAATAGCAATGGTGACAGGTGAATCCCATGATATTAATAATAATGAATACTATCATTTATTTTTACCAACAACTCCTAATCCAACATCAGGTTTTATGTTAGTAATAAATAAAAAAGATGTTATTGAATCAAAAATGTCTGTGGAGGAAGGATTAAAGACCATAATTTCTGGAGGGATGGTATCTCCTGAAATAAATGATATAGTGGTTTGATAAATAATGTCACTATCTAAAGAATATATAAAACATGGAAATTTATTTTTTAAATATCGAACATATGTACCATTATTGATTATTTTGCCAATAATTTTTTGTATATACTTATTTCCGGATTTTTATTTTACAAAAGATATAAAATTTTTTTATTTATCAATTATAATTTCATTTACAGGTCAATTAATTAGAGTACTAACAGTTGGATTTACCCCTAGTGGTACCTCAGGTAGAAATACATCAAAACAGATTGCGAATTCATTGAATACGAAAGGAATTTATTCAATTGTTAGACATCCATTATATCTAGGTAATTATTTGATTTGGTTAGGTTTTCTTATTTATCTCAGTAATTTTTATACTATATTAATATTTTCATTTTTTTATTACTATTATTATCATAAGATAATGTATGCTGAAGAGGCATTTTTAATAAATAAGTTTAATGAAAAATATTATAAATGGTCTAAAAATGTACCATCATTTATACCTAATTTTTTAAGATATAAAAGGTCTGGTGTAAAGTTTAGTTTTAGAAAAATATTTATTAGAGAATACTCTAATATATCAGGTATTTTTATCGGTTTTTTATTGCTTTCTTATGCAGAATATATTTTTACTAATAATAAAACAATACTATATCATAACTATGAAACTATATTAATTAGTACAATGATTTTTATATTTTTATGTAGGTTCCTAAAAAAGGGAAGAATTTTATAATTTATTTATTATCATTTCAGATGTAAATTTTATTAAAATAGCCATTATGACATCTAAAAATGGACTGGCATTTGGAAAAATAAAATTCCATCCGATAACTAAAGTTAGCCATATA
>CAYTPF010000167.1:0-3964 GCA_964439775.1 uncultured bacterium
TTTTCTATGCATTAATGCATATGCTGCAGGCTCCAAATATGATGGACCTTGAGCTAACCATGTTAATATAAAGAAACATTTTTCAACAGGTTTAGACATTTTAAACATTTGATGTGAGGCATATCTATGCAAGAAGAATGTTTGAGTAAATAATGATAAATACCAATGTAAAATAAAAAATATAATAAAATAAATCATTACTATTTTCTGAATCTATAGTGAGAAACGCCCCATTCTGAACCATTATTCATACCAAACATCACTGCACAGGATAGAAAGAAGATTCTCCATCTTTGAAACCAAATTTTGCTATTCTCATTGCCGTACGTATCTTTAAAGATTTCTAAAACTTTAGCTTTATTTTTATCCATTTTTTTTAGCCATGCATATGAAGTTTTAGAATAATGATTGCCAGAAATGCTCCATTGTTTATCAATTTTCAAATCATCTTGAAAGTTTAAAAGGAGGCTATGCGAAGGCATTAGGCCTCCACTAAAAAATTCTCGAGACATCCAATCTCCTGGCCCCCTGTCCTCATATGGATAAGTCATTTTTTGATGAGTAAAAATATGTATAAATAATTTTCCATCATTATTAAGCCAAGATGATATTCTATTTAGAAGTTTTTTATAGTTTCTCATATGTTCAAACATTTCAATTGATACGACTCGATCAAATTTACGATCAATATTGAAATCATTCATATCACATGTAATAACATTAATATTTGTTATTTTCATATCTAAACATTTTTTTTCAATATATTTTCTTTGATCATTAGAATTGCTAACAGCTGTAATTTTAGATTTTGGTAATTTGGTTGCCATATGGAATGTTAAAGATCCCCATCCACAACCAAGTTCTAATATATCTTTAGAATTGTATAAGTCAGCTCTTTCTATGTATTTATCTAACATAGTTAATTCAGAAGTATCAAGGTTGCTATTTTTATTCCAATAGCCACAACTATATTTAAGATGTTTACCTAGAACAAGTTCAAAAAATCTTGGTGGTACTTCGTAGTGTTGTTCGTTAGCCTTTTCAGGTACTAACGCTATAGGACTATTTTTTAACATTTTAATCATGTTATTATTGTGATCTTGAAGATTCTCGGTTCCAATTTTCTTTGACCAATTTAGTCTTTGATTACACAATTCAAATATACCTTGTTTAATGAAAGAATCCGGAATGAAACCTCTTTCAGCCAATTTTATTAAATTTGTTATCATTTCAAAAGACCTTCTTTTTTAGAAAATACAAATTGATAATCACCAATATTTTTTTCTGCAAAACCAGCTTCACAGTAAACAAAATAAAATTCCCAGAGCTTAATGAATGATGAAGAAAATCCAAGTTTCTTGATGTCTTCCAATTTGTTGAAGAAATTCTCTCTCCATATTTGCAGTGTTGTTACATAGTGTTGTGTTATGTCTTCTAAATCTTCAAAAATTAAATCTGTATATTTTTTAGAAATTTTTGATACTTGATTTATAGATATTAGACAAGATCCCGGGAAGATGTATTTTTTTATAAAATCAACAGAATTTTTATATGTATCAAAGTTCTGATCATTATATGTTATCCCTTGCATTGCAAATTTGCCATTATTCTTTAATAGACTTGACACTTTTTCAAAATATGTTTGAATATTATTATTACCAACTGCTTCAATCATTTCTATTGATACTATCTTATCAAATTTTCCCTCTAAATGTCTATAGTCTTTATTAATTAAATTAATTTTACTATCAAGCTTTTCGGATTTAATTTTATTTTTAGCATATTCAAATTGTGAATCTGATATTGTAGTAGTTGTAATATTACATTTATATTTTTTTGCTGCATGAATAGCAAAACTACCCCAACCTGTACCAATTTCTAGAACATGATCGCCTTCTTTAAGATCTAACTTTTTACATATTCTATCTAATTTCTCAATAGATGCATCTTTAAGTGAGGAATTTTTATCTTTAAAAATCCCACATGAATATGTCATCGTCTCATCAAGCCATAGTTTATAAAATTCATTGCTTAGGTCATAGTGTGCTAGTATGTTCTTTTTGCTTCCAATTATTGTATTTTGTCTTTTATAGTGAATTAACTTATTTATTGGTTTAATCAGAGAAGCTAGGCCAGAATCTAATGAATTCATTAAACTTTTATTTAGTATCATTATTTTAATTAAGTTTGGCAGATTATCAGTTTCCCAACAGTCAAGTGAATAAGCTTCACATGCACCTAGCAAGCCACCTGAGCCAATAAAAGTATAAAATTCACTAGAGTTAATTTTAATGTCACATTTTATTTCAGATTTAGAATCACCCAATTCTAATACCTTGTCTTTATCTGTAAGCTTTATGTAACCTTTTTTAATGTTAGAAAACTTTTTTATAATGATTTTTTTAAAAAAATTATTAAGGAAGCTTGGCTTACTTTTATCCTCAATATTTTTTACAATATTTTTAACGTCTAATGAATTTTCCATAGTTTAATTTTTATATTTTGGATGACTGAAAAATGTTGCACCTTTTATTAATAATTTAAAAGCTTGAAAATGTATTCTCAAGTATACCATTAAAGTTAAAAAAGGTAATTTAAAAGTACTTATTAATAAATTGTAAAAATTCATTTCAATACGTTTATTTAATGTTAAAGTTGCATCAAAAACTTTTTTAGAAGACTTGAAATTTTTCATATTTACATTTAAGGATTTAGCTGGTAATGAAAATATCCATTCATAATCATGTTTCATATCCCAAAATGGGCTTACATGAAATTCCTTTTTAAGCTTTTCTATAAATTTCCCTTCCTTTCTGTTTTCTATAAAATATGAATGTCTTTCATTCCATGGAGTATTAGTTACTTCAGCCATTATTAGTTCAATATCTGTATCAAGGGTATTGTAGCAGTAGTAAAAACTAACAGGATTAAAGCAGTAGCCAAAATATCGTAAATGTGTTAGAATGCGGATAGGACCATTTATATCTTTTCCAGTTTTTTCTTTTATTGTTTTTCTAACCGCTTTATCCAAGGATAATGATGGATCTCCATGATAATCTTTTCTATTAAAAGAAATTAAGGCAGGATTGTTTATGTTCCATAAAATAGATTTTTTAAATAAGTTGTCAATTTTTGAAATATCAAAAAATGTCATAAATATTTTGTAATTAAAGCTTTGTTTAAAAGGGGTAAAACGTCTATGCCTGATATTACCAGAGTATATGTAGTTTTTTTCCATTATAAAAATAAATTGAACTTTTTACATACATCTAATGCACTATTAACTCCATCTTCATGAAAACCATATCCCCAATAGGCACCACAAAAATATGTATTATTTTTGCCGCAAATTTTATCTTTATTTTTTTGTGCATAAATACTATTCATATCATAAAGAGGATGGTGATATGTTAATTCTTTAATTATTTTATCATTATTTATGTCTTTAGAATTATTGAGAGTTACACAATATGTCTTTTCTGATTCTAGATTCTGTAGAATATTCATATTATATGTCAAAGATACTAAGTCATTATTATTTTTCAATAAATAATTCCAGCTTGACCACGCCAATTCTCTCTTAGGAAGAATCGATGTATCTGTATGTAAAGTTGCCGTGTTTTTTTGATAAGAAATTGAGCTTAAAAGATGCTCTTCATCTTTTGATTTATCATAGATCATCTTATATGCTTGATCACTATGAGTTGCTATAACAATGGCATCAAATACATCATTTTTTCCATTATATTCAACAATTACCTTATTATTTTTTCGAACTATCTTTTCCACATTGCAATTTAGATAAATATTATTTTTAAATGGTTTTACGATTTCTTTTACATATTGTTTTGAACCATTTTTAATTACCCACCATTGTGGTCGATCTATTACTTTTAACAATCCATGATTTTTAAAAAATCTAATAAAGAAAATAGCAGGCATTTTTAGCATATTTTTAGGGCTT
>CAYTPF010000168.1:0-3907 GCA_964439775.1 uncultured bacterium
TAATGACTGATGCTATCGGCGTCTGCCCCCCAGAAAGCTCTTCCCGAAGCTTCTCATTATTAAATACATTTGCTTTGTTATCACGAAAGCGCTTATTCCCATCAATCAGTTCTTGAAGTGGATCCATTGTCATAAGTATTACCCATCTAACTTAATCAAAATGCTTTTTTAAAAACTCAGAACGATACTTAAAAATGTTCGATACATCTTTTTCTACGAATAGTTTATTGATTAGCCATCCGCCGTAAACCTTATATCTAACACAATCTTCCATAATTGTACTATTCCCACAATCTATGAAACGATGCTGATGCTCCCACATTTTATACGGGCCTTTGAGTTGAATGTCTTCAAACATATTAGGAGGATCAAACTTAGATATCAGGGTCGTCCACTTTAAAGGCAAGCCGCGGACTTTAAGTTTATATGTGATAAGGGCGCCCTCTTTAAGCGGGAGTGATGGCAAATCAATAATCTTAAAGTTGAGAAATGATGGTGTCATTAATTCTAAGTTTTTAGGATTGGAAAAAAAATCAAAAACTATATCAATAGGTTTATGAATTTCAACCTTAGAAAAAAGTTGATACGCCCCGTCACTTTCTCTAGTTATCTCTGGGTTTAATTTCATAAGGGCAAAAAAAAACCCCTATCACTAGGGGCTTTTCCTGAAAATTTAATTACATCACACCAAGCTCAGAAAGAGCTTGAATTACTGCTGAAATACCTACAACAACATATACCAATTTTGCAAGTGGTTTATCATTGCCTCCGCCAATCATAGCAACAAGGTCTACTTTTGCAGCTCCCCAAAGACCCCAATTGAGACCGCCGACGACTAGTAGCCAAAATGTAATTGTTGTTAGCATGCTTATCTCCTTTTTATGCAACTAAACTGTTTTTAAGCTTCATACGAAAGCTAATTTTCTGTGTGAATAGTATCTGATACTTCAATTATTCAATAGAGCTAAACGAGAGTTTCTACCAATATTAACAACATTGATACTATCTATTTCGAGTTCAAAAGGACCGGCTTTTTTGTCATAGATATAAAATTCAATTGCTTTAACTTGACTTGGCGTAATACGACCGGAAACTCTATTTCCAAAGTAATGTTTTTCCATCTCAGCAATAGGAACAACTACTGTCATCCATTCATTTTTCTTTGTATCAAATCTAGTCCAAAAACTTTCACCGCCCATTCCAGATGAGTTTTTAGTTCCAACTATATAAGTCCTGCCATCACCTTTTACTTTAAGTTCAATAGCATCACCTTGACTTACTTTAGATGAATCAACATTAGCTCTCATAGACGAAAAACCCCCATTATTTCTGAGTGAAGTTTTTCCTGAAAAAGTAAGGGATCCATTAGCAACTCTAATGTTTCCAGTAGAAAGCCCACCCATAACTCCATCAAGAACTGTATACCAATTACCAGTCTCCCTTGGATTATCAAAACTAAACAAAGACACGGCGTTGTCATCTGATTGAAGGCTAGCTTTTTCTGTCATTAATATGTCATTAGTAAGCATGCGATCCATTATGCGACGATATGCCCAAGCCCTTTCATTGTCAGATAAACCGCCTTGCCTTGCATTTGTAAAATCCATTTCATAGTTTTTATTGATTTTCGCATCTGCAAATAGAAACACGGCCTCTAACGCTGTCTCATAAACATCTGCGCACGAACCGCCCATTCCGTCATTAAAAAGAGGGACGCCTTTATCAATAGCAGATAGCAATAATTGTTGAATTGGATCAACCTGCTGTGGAGGTAACAGAACTCTATCTATGACATGGACAATGCCATTTGATACCTCAATGTCAGCTGAGTTAACGACGGCTTCATCGACAAGGACTCTTCCATTTAAAAATGAAATACTCAATTCTGTCCCCGCGAGGGTTGTTACCGAACTCATACCTGCAAGCTCTCTGCTATCAAGCTTAAATGGAATGACATGGTGAAGTAGAATTCTAGTTAACTCATTCTTTTGAGAAGGTTCTAGGAGAGATGAAAGGGCAGAGGCATCAATCATTGCAAATGCCTCATTTGTTGGCGCAAAAACTGTCATATTGCCATCAGACTTAAGAGCCTCTACTAAATCGGCTGCCTGAACTGCTGCCACCAAAGTGCTTAGCGATTCCACTTCAATAGCCTTATCCACAATTGTTTCACTGGCAAAGCTATATGAGGCCATAGCTATACATAAAGATTGAGTTAACATGAGATTTTCCTTTCGTAATCGTTCATAACGTTCATTTGTTTTCATAATAGGCTATATTTTCACTTTTTTCAAGTTTTATATCGTTTAAAACGTTCATTTTTTGTTTTTGTTGTATAATTCAACTGATGGGCGTACCAATTACAAAAACAATTTCCCCAAAGGAATTTGCTGCTGCAATTGGCTCAAGCGAATCTTCTTTAAAAAGATGGCTTGATCAAGGTGTTATACCCTGCACTAAAACACCTGGAGGACATCGCCGCATTGAAGTCAATGAGGCAATCAAGTATGTCCGAGCAAGTGATTTAACATTACTTCAACCTCAAGCTCTTGGCCTACCAATCTCAATGGGCGATATTCAAAAGTCGCAAAAAAGTCAAATTATTGATTTCTTACAATGTCTTAAAGAAGGCAATGACAACTATGCAAAGCAACACCTTGTAAATGAATTCATGAATGGCAAGAGCCTTGCAGAAATTTTTGATGGAACTATCAAGAAGGCACTGGAGTTTCTAGGACAAATCCATGAAGAAGATGCCGAGTCAATATTTCTAGAGCATAGAGCAACCCAAATTTGCATTTCTTGTATAAATTTCTTGTCTCAATATCTAAGTTCTAGCAATACCGCTTTTAATGCAATTTCATGCAGCCTTGAGGGAGACATCTACATACTTCCTTCACTTGGCACAAGTGTAGTAATTATGGAAAACGCAGGCAATTGCATTAACATTGGACCGCACACACCAATATCCGTCATTAAACAAACAGTAAAAAATTCTCGCATGAAAATAAATCTAGTTTGCATATCAATTAATGATGTAATCGATGTTAAACAAACTAATCAAGATCTCATTTCGCTGTCAAATATCTTAAATGCTTTAGAAATCGAACTTGTTATTGGTGGCAGGAGTTCAGACAAAATTAATCTTTCGGAACTTAAAGAAGTAAGCCACTTCAACGATATGCGCCAACTAGATGAATATTTAAAATGTAAATTTAGGACAAGCAAATGAATGTATATGACTTAACTTGTACAGATTTATCTGGCGAAGAGTTAAATCTTAATCGCCTAAAAGGTAAAGTCGCAATGTTTGTAAATGTAGCAAGCGAATGCGGCTATACAAAACAATATTCTGAACTTCAAAAATTGCATGAGAGTTACTCGGAAAAATCATTTTCCGTTATTGCTTTCCCCTGCAATGATTTTGGCGAACAGGAGCCTGGTGACGAAGCAGTAATTCGCAATTGCGCAAATTCATATGACGCAAAGTTTCCGCTAATGTCAAAAGTATCAATCAAACACGAAGAAAATCGCTGTGATGTGTATTCTGCGTTAGCGTTTGGCGCTGGTGCTATACCAGCTTGGAATTTTGGTAAATATATTGTTGATCAAGAAGGGAATGCTATTCAATTTTTTGGTCCAAACATCACTCCTAACTCAAATGCAATTACCAATCTAATTGATACTTTGATTAGTTAACCCAATTACTTCATTTCTCTCATAACAAACGTTCAAAGATTCGTCAAAGTACTGACAGAATTATTGACTGAAATTCTAGAGTTAGGCGAGTCTCTTTGGGCATCTGCACTTAGACCTAATCCAAATTGGCATATAATGCCCTGTTTGCCCTAACTTAGTCACCCATGTCTACAGAAACATCTATACCAACCTTTGAATCGCTTGGATT
>CAYTPF010000169.1:0-3862 GCA_964439775.1 uncultured bacterium
TAGATGTTATTTAATGTTTATGGGACCATTTGATGAAGGTGGAGATTGGAACGATAAAGGCATTAAAGGTATTTATAGGTTTTTGAATAAAATTATTCATATATGTAATATAAAAAATTGCAATAATACTGAATTGAAATATAAAAAAATTATTCACAAAACTATAAAAGGCGTAGGGGATGATCTTGAAAAAATAAAATTCAATACAGCTATTAGTAAATTGATGACTTGTGCAAATGAATTGAATAATATTGATTTATTGGCTATTGATGAAAAAAAAATATTAGTTAAATTGTTGGCCCCTTTTGCTCCTCATCTATCAGAAGAATTATGGGAAAATTTGGGAGAAGAAAGTTCAATTTTCAATAGCAATTGGCCTGATTACGATGATAGTCTTATTATTGATGATACTATGACAATAGCAATTCAGGTAAATGGAAAGGTTAGAGGTAACATAGAAGTTGATATCAATATAGACAAAACAAGGATTTTAATTTTAGCAAAACAAAATAAAAACGTTTCCAAGTTTATTGAAGGTACTACTTTAATTAAAGAGATATATGTACCAAATAAACTTATTAGTTTAGTGGTAAAATAAAAAGGATAATAATGAGTAATAATAACGCACTGCTTATAAAAAACAATCAGCCTTATGGTACAGTTCCATTTGGGCAAATTAAAACAGAAGATTTTCTACCTGCAATCGAAGAGGGAGTAAAGCAAAATGAACAAGATATAGATTCAATTGTTAATAATGAATCTAATCCTACATTTGAGAATACAATATTAGCTTTAGAAAAGTCTGGAGATCTTTTAGATAATGTTGCAACAGTATATTTTCATCTTTTTGGTTCTGAGTCAGATCAGGAATTTCAAAAATTAGCTAATGAAATAAGTCCAAAACTTGCAAAACTAGAGAATGATATCAATCTTAATGAAAAACTCTTTAAAAGGGTAGAAAAAGTATATTTAAATGATTATGAATCAATGGATAAGGATGATAAGAAACTTACAGAAATAATTTATAAAGATTTTTTAAGAAATGGTGCAAAATTATCTGATATTGATAAGGAGAAACTAAGAGAAATAGATAATGAATTATCTACATTATCTCCAAAATTTGGAAATAATAGCTTAAATGCAACTAATTCTTACGAACTATGGTTGGATGAAGAGGACTTGGTTGGGCTTCCTGATTTATCAAAGGATATGGCAAAGCTAGCTGCAAAAGAAAAAGGAAAAACAAATAAATATCTTTTTACTTTACATATGCCTAGTTATTTACCATTTATGAAGTACTCTAAAAGAAGAGATTTGAGAGAAGAATTGATGAAAGCATCTTCTACAAAATGCTATGGCGATAAGTATGATAATTCAGAATATGTAAAACAAATTTCATCTTTAAAGCATAAAAGAGCTCAATTGTTAGGTTATGATAATTTTGCAGATTATGTTCTTGAAAGACGAATGGCAGAAAATCAAAAAAATATTTTTAATCTTTTAGATAGTCTTTATGATTCATGCTATGATCTTGCTAAAGATGAACTTGAGGATATTAAAAAAATTGCATATGAATTAGATAAAATAGAAAAGATTGAAGTTTGGGATACTATGTATTATAGTGAAAAATTAAAAGAAAGACTATATAATTTCAATGAAGATGAACTTAGGCCATATTTTAAAGCTGAAAATGTAATAAATGGTATTTTCAAAGTAGCTAATAAAATGTATGGACTAGAATTTAAAAAACTAAATAATATTCAAACTTATCATAAGGATGTAAATGTTTATGAAGTTTCTGATGATAAAAATAATCATATCGGTATATTGTATGAAGATTTATATCCCCGTCCTGGTAAAAGATCGGGTGCTTGGATGAATGAGCTTAGATCTCAGGGTATGAACATAAAGGGAGATGTTGAAAGACCTCATGTTACATTTACTTGCAATTTAACAAAATCAACAGAAGATAAACCTGCTTTGCTTTCATATGATGAAGTTAATACTATTTATCATGAGTTTGGCCACTGTTTACATGGTCTTTTATCAAATTGTAAATATAAATCAACGGGTGGAACCTCTGTATTTTGGGATTTTGTTGAACTTCCATCTCAAATTATGGAAAATTGGCTTGATGAGAAAGAAACTTTAAATTTATTTGCATTTCATTATGAAACTGGCGAGGTCATACCAGAAGAGATGATTGCTAAAATTAAAAATTCAAAAAATTTCATGTCAGCTTCTATGTGCTTAAGGCAATTATCATTAGGATATTTAGATATGGCATGGTACGGTCAACCTACGAATGTAGATAATATCGAAGAATTTGAAAAGGAAGCGATTAAGAAAACATCCTTATTGGATAGGATACCAGGATCAACGATTTCCTGCAATTTTGGTCATATTTTTGCTGGTGGATATTCAGCTGGCTACTACTCATACAAATGGGCTGAAGTCTTAGAAGCTGATGCATTTGAAAAATTTAAAGAGGATGGAATTTTTAATAAAAAAACGTCACAATCTTTTAGAGATAATATACTTTCAAAAGGAAATTTAGAGCATCCAATGGAATTATATAAAAGATTTAGAGGTAGAGAGCCTAATGTAAATGCATTAATCAAAAGAGATGGCTTAAAGGAGATACATGAAGCGTAACCAAAAAAATCTTTTAGTTATATTAATTTTATTTATCTTAGTATATATATATTCACATAGCACAACTTACGATGAATTTAATAATGATGAAATATTAAAGAGCATTTCATTAAATCTAAAAGAAAATCAAGAGATGCTGGTATTTAAAAGTAAAAATCCATTTAACTTTTACGATATTTTAAATAACCTTGAAAATACATCTAATCAAACTGTTTATGGAATTATAACTTACCCTGAAATTAAAAAAGAAAAATACCCATTAGTAATGGGAGTTGCGGGAAGCTTAGGATGGAGTGAGCATCACTATAGATATCTAAAAGAATTTCTAGGCCAAGGTATTGCTACATTATCCCTTCATAGTTTTCAAAGTAGAGGTATAAGATCAACTGTTGGTGAGCAGGTATCAGTTACGATACCAATGGTAGTTCATGATGCATTTTCTGCATTAAAAGCCTTAAAAAAAATTAATAATATAGATTCTGAAAAAGTAGCTATAACAGGATGGAGTCTAGGTGGGGGGGTTGCTCTTTTTAGTGCTTGGGAGCCAATACAATTAAAACTAAGTCCATCTTTGAAATTTGCAGCGCATCTACCATTTTATCCCCCCTGTGTTGCTAAACCGGAGGTTCCAAATTTTACAGATTCACCACTACATATTTTGGCAGGAGCATCAGATAATTGGGTACCTGCGAAACCATGTGAAGAGCTGATCTATGAATTAAATAAATTAGGATATAATAATGCATCAATAACAACATATGATGATGCTCATCATTCATTCGATAGAGAGTCAAATGTCGTTAAGGTTGATAATGCGTACAGATTAGAAGATTGTAGTTTATTATTAAATGAAAAGGGAATAGTTTCAACAAATACATTAATAAGCATACCAATGAAAAATGGTTTAATGCAAAAATTGGGTTTAATGTTCTGTGCTGAAAAGGGCCCAACGATGGGTGGAAATAAAATTGCCAGGGAAGCATCTTTTGAATTTGCATCTAATTTTATGATAGAGCATTTATTGGACTAGTAAAATGATTTATAAATATTTTATATCGACCTTTTTTTTTATATTTGCAGGTTGTTATGTATCGAATAATAAATTCGATAATATTGTACATAATAATCAACTAAGTATATATAAAGGTAATTTTCCTGTATTAATAGTCGTTTCTCATGATGGTCAGAAAAATATTGATAATATACC
>CAYTPF010000170.1:0-3853 GCA_964439775.1 uncultured bacterium
CGGCAATCTAGGTTCGAATCCTAGTCCCTGAACATATGAAAGTATTTACTGGAAATTCAAATCCATTATTGGCTGATTCTATTGCAGGCTCATTGGGTCAAGATATTGGAAAAATTGAAATAACGCAATTTAGTGATGGTGAATTAAATATTGCATTTTTAGAAAATATTAGAAATGAGGATGTTTATATAATTCAATCACTTAATTCGCCTGCGGAAAATATTATGGAATTATTATTAATGTTAGATGCAGCCAAAAGAGCTTCTGCTAAAAATGTAGTTGCAGTTATACCTTATTTAGGCTATGGAAGACAAGACAGGAAAGATAGACCGAGAGTCCCAATATCAGCACGTTTAATGTTAGATTTAATGACTGCAGTTGGTGTAAATAGAATTATATGTATGGATTTGCATTCTCCTCAAATTCAAGGCTTTGTCAATGTTCCTTTTGATCATTTATATTCTAGGATAACAATATTAGACAGATTGAAAAAAATGAATTTAAATGAAGAAAATGGAGTTATTTTAGCACCAGATGTAGGTGGTGCTAAAATGGGACAATCTTATGCAAAAAAATTACAGTTAGGTTTTGCATTAATTGATAAAAGAAGACCTGAGCCTAATCAAACTGAAGTCGTTAATTTGGTTGGTAATCTTTCAAATAAACATGTAATTATAATAGATGATATGATTGATACTGGAGGAACAATTTGTAATGCAGCAGAAACAGCAATTCAAAATGGCGCAATAGATGTAACGGTGGTTGCTACACACCCAGTTTTATCGGGACAATCTGTAAATAAGCTTCAGGAATCATCTATAAAAAAGGTAATTGTTTGTGATACTATTAAATTAAATGATAATCAAAAATTTGAAAAATTAGAAATAGTATCAACAGCTGATGTTTTTGCTGAATCTATAAGAAGAATTGATTCAGGAGAATCATTAAGTTCAATGTTTAAAATTTAATAGGAGTTATTATGGCAACAGAATATAAACTTGAAGTAACAAAAAGAGAAAATAGGGGTAAAAAAGCTTCAAAAGATTTAAGAAAAGAAGGTATCATTCCAGGAATATATTATTCTTCGGATAGCAAAGAAAGCATTTCATTTTCAATTGAAAAAGCAGAATTAAGAAATGCATCAAAATCAGGAGCTCGATTATATTCTGTAAGTGTAGGTGGAAAGCCAAGAACTGTTTTATTTAAAAATGTACAATATCATCCTGTTACTGAAGAAATTCTTCATATTGATTTATATGGAGTTAAAATGGATGAAAAAATACAAATTAAAGTACCATTAGAATTGTTAGGAGATCCAATTGGTGTAACACAAGAGGGTGGAAACTTAATGCAATCAATTTTAGAAATTGATGTAGTTTGTTTACCAACCAATATACCAGATAAAATTGAATTAGATATAAGTGAATTACATATTGGTGAAAGTATACATGCAGGAGCAGTTCAATTACCTGAAAATATTGATTTAGGTTTGGCAGAAGATACTGTAGTAGCGGCTGTAACTCATGCAATGAAAGATTCTGATTTAGAAACAGCTGTATCAGAAGATGAGGATATTACATTTGATGATTCAGATGATGGGGGTGCAAAAACAGATGAAGGAACACAAGATTCAGGTCAAAGTAATTCTGATTCTGAATAATGAAGGTTCTTGTAGGGTTAGGTAATCCTGGAAGAAAATATTCAAATACAAAACATAATTTTGGATTTTGGATAATTGATTGTTTTTTGAAAGAAGGTTCTTTGGAACTACAGGCTGGAAAAGGTGATTATCATTATATTAAAACGAATGATTTTTATTTAGTAAAGCCAATGTCATATATGAATAATAGTGGTCTAGCTTTATTTCAATTTGTTAATTATTTTAAAATTAATATTGAAGATTTATTAATTATTTATGATGATATTGATTTGCCATTAGGAACTATAAAATATAAAAAAAGTGGTAGTTCTGGTGGTCATAGGGGTATAGAATCGATAATTTATCATTTAAAATCGGATAATTTCCATCGCTTAAGATTGGGAATAGCAACTGATGATATTATGAGGCCATCTGAAAAATATGTTTTATCGCCATTTCATAAAACATATAAAAAAGAACTGGAAGATGTAATAAATAATAGTTTAGATAGTATTAATTATTATTTTAAAAATAGTATAGAAAAAACTATGAACATATATAATAAAAAAAATAGAGAGGGATAAGTGGAAAATAATTTGTATTTATTATTGGTATTAGTAGCAGGAGTTTTAGGTTTATTGTATTCATTTATTAAAACATCTTGGATTAACAAACAAGATGAAGGAAATGAAAGAATGCAGCAAATAGGAAAAAATATTGCTGATGGAGCAATGGCATTTATTGCAGCTGAGTATAGAGTTTTGTCAATATTTGTAGGAATTGTTGCTGTAATTTTGGCGTTTGCGGCCAATAATCAGAATGATTCTATTTTAATATCATTATCATTTTTAGTGGGAGCATTGGCATCAGGCTTAGCAGGATATATTGGTATGAAAGTTGCGACAAAAGCGAATAATAGAACAACCAATGCCGCTCAAGAAGGATTAGCAAAAGCTTTAAATGTTGCTTTTACTGGCGGTTCGGTAATGGGATTGAGCGTTGTTGGGTTGGGAGTTTTAGGTGTAGCATCTTTATTTTATATTTATTCATCTCTTGAGTTATTTAATGATACTGGAAAGCTTATTCAGGCTATTACTGGTTTTTCGCTTGGAGCTTCTTCTATTGCACTCTTTGCTCGTGTTGGAGGAGGAATTTATACAAAAGCAGCAGATGTAGGAGCTGACTTAGTTGGAAAAGTTGAAGCAGGAATACCTGAAGATCATCCATTAAATCCTGCTACTATAGCTGATAATGTTGGTGATAATGTTGGTGACGTGGCTGGTATGGGTGCTGATTTATTTGAATCTTATGTAGGAGCTATTATAGGATCTATGGTTTTAGGATGGGCATTGTTTGGCAATTTAGATGCTGTATTGCTGCCTTTATATATTGCAGGTGCAGGAATTTTAGTTTCTATAATTGGAACTTTAATGGTGTCTGTAAAAGAAGGTGGAGATCCTCAAAAAGCATTAAACATAGGAGAATTTGGATCAGCAGGTATTATGGTAGTAGTAATGTATTTATTAATTACTAATATTTTGCCTAGCGAATTAAATGGTTTTACTTCAATGGGTGTTTTTTATGCTACGCTAATTGGTTTAGCATCAGGATTAGGAATTGGAAAAATAACTGAGCATTATACAGGAACAGGTACTACTCCTGTAAAGTCTATTACTGATCAGTCTGTAACTGGTGCAGCAACAAATATTATTGCAGGTTTGGGTGTTGGAATGCAATCTACTGCCATTCCAATTTTAATAATTGCAATGGCTATAATAACTGCTAATCATTTTGCTGGTTTATACGGAATAGCGATGGCGGCATTAGGAATGTTAGCTAATACAGGAATTCAATTGGCGGTCGATGCCTATGGTCCAATTTCTGATAATGCAGGTGGAATTGCTGAAATGGCAGAATTGCCTTCTGAGGTAAGAGAAAGAACAGATAAATTAGATGCAGTAGGAAATACAACAGCAGCGATTGGTAAAGGTTTTGCTATTGGTTCGGCAGCTTTAACAACATTAGCACTTTTTGCATCATTTAGAAAAGTTAGTGGTATTGATGGTATTGATTTGACTGATGCAACAGTTATGGGATGTTTATTTATTGGGGGAATGTTGCCATTTTTATTTTCATCGATGGCTATGGGTGCTGTTGGTAGAGCAGCTATGTCAATGATTGAAGAGGTTAGAAGACAGTTTAGAGATATTCCTG
>CAYTPF010000171.1:0-3790 GCA_964439775.1 uncultured bacterium
ATATTATAGATCAAACATGTTCTATTCAAACAACAGAAGGTGTATTGCAAATTCCTATGAAAGATATTTTAGAAGAAACAATTGTTTTAACTAAAACAGATGATACAAGATATAAAGGTGCATTAATTAAGGAAGATGGTGAAAAATTAGTATTAAAATCTCAATATGGAGATGTTACAATCCTTAAAAAAGAAGTTGAAAAGATGGAACGCTTCCATGGAGGTAGGCTTGCACCTCAGGTTGAATCAAGAAAAACATTTGAACATGGTGAAGATGAGCTTATTGGAGTATTCTTTGATAATAATGCGTTTGTTTTAGATCCAAATACATTTTTCTTGAGTCCGTTATCTTTAGGTTATGGTTTTACCGATAGATTTATGATTACAACAAGATATGGTGCAAATCTTGGAGGTAACTTAAATTTACATCCAAAAATAAGAGTGATGTATGATAAAACAGCTAATTCAGAAAAAGCTTTATCTATTGGCTTTGGTATTTTTCGAGCATATAAAGTCCAATCTATTATAAGTAATTTTTCTCATGGATTCTATATGAATGGTAATCAGGATAGTACATTAAATAAGTTATCCTGGTCGTATGGTGATGCTCTTAGTGGTGATAGAGATATAGAAGACTTTTTAACTGATATTCGAGATGAAGATTTAACTCGTGTTGTATTTGAACCGTACATAGTATATAGCAGTAGGAGAAAAAATCCAACTGGTAGAGGTAAAGTTGGCTGGTCAGTTGGTCTTAAAACAAGTAACATGTTGTCCTATGTAAAAGATAATTATTATAGCTATGATCAATATGGCAATGTTTTAGATACTATTTCATTTAACAAAGAAAAATATAAAATACCATATAGAATGTATGCAATTTTTGAATATGATCTTCAAAAATCAATAAAATTTGTTGCTTCAATGTGGATGGATAATAGTAATAGAAGAATTGAATTCTCAGAAGCAAGAGATGACTATTTTGGAAAGATTGGTGATCCTATGGCATTTGATGGTTTAGGAGGTAAAGAAAGTACTATTGATTTTGATTTTGGTATAATTTATGCTGTTAATGAAAACTTTAGATTTGGATTTCATTTTCAACAACCATATTTAGACTTTCATTGGGAATTCTTTGAGTTCTAAGAATTTAATCAACGAATTTGATGAAATAGTCGTTTGGCCAACTAAAAAGTTAGATAAAGAATATATATTCAAATTTTTATCAAAAAAATTTATAATAGATAGAATTTATTCTGAAAAAGAAATTAATCAAATTATACAAAAACATCATTTATTTAATGATATCCCTTTAATTAGAAGAGAACTCGTTTCTAGAAAAATTTTGGAAAGAACTGATACAGGTTCAAGATACTGGAAAAGTGGTTTAATTTCTATTAAATAGTTGTTACATTTTTGTTATCATACAGTTTTAAAAAAATATATAATTTATTGTATGGGAAAAACATCTAAACATAGTTCCAAGTATTTTATAAAAATATATTTTTTTATTCCATTATTATTTAATGTTTTGTTTTCTTATTGTGCAACTATTGGTGTAGATATTCAAAATGTTGATTTACCACAAAATAATTGGATTGTTTTGGCTAATGGAAGCTGGAATGAATGGTCGTGGGGTGTGCAGTTAACTGATGAAGATGGTAATGGAATATATGAGGGTGAAATTTGTGACTTGAATTCTGGTGAATATCAATATGTATATACTATTACTGGTGATTTCGATAATTGGAGTGGTTGGGGTATGGTTGGTAATGCACCGATTGGGAGTCAATGTGATTATAATCCAGGAGATCAATGGCTAAATTATGGATTTAATATAGGCAATCAAGATGTTGTAACTGAATTTAATGTATGGGGTGAATGTGGTTTAGATGGTCCTGATGAACAAAATTCTATTTTAATAAGACCATTAAATGGAGATTTTTTAAACTATATTCATGTTCCATTTGAATGGGTTCAATTTCCAAATGTAACCAGTTATAATTTGCAGATATCCAATTCACAATTTTTTGATGTTTTAATAGTAGAAAAAAATGAAGAAACTACTTTATATATTGAAAAGGATCAATTGAATTGGGATTCAGAATATTTTTGGAGAATACGTCCAAATTATAATAATGGTAACTTTGGTGAATGGTCTGAAGTAAACACATTTTCAATAGGTTCATCACAATTTGATTTAGAACCAATCATATATACAGAAGATAATTTTTTATATCCCTACACATTATTTGGAGATTGGAATAATTATAGAAGTTCAATTATTGATATTAATGGTAAAGAAATATGGAATAGTGGAAACTTTGGTTTTATGTTAAACCATGTTAGTGAATTTGGACAGATGTTCGGTTGCAGTATGTTACAGCATCCAAATAATATGGGTATTGAAATAAATTATGATGAAGAGGTAGTTTGGTCGGCAAATACTTGGATAGATCAACATGAATTTAAACAAATTTCTAATGGTAATTATATGGGATTCCAGGGGACTTGGGAGAATGGGCCTATACCATTAGGTAGTTGGACATCTACATTCCAACAATTAGGCTATCAAGCTGATGGAGTGACAAATGAATTCCCCTATTATGCTTCAAGGCTTATAGAATTTGATAGTGTCACTGGAGATGAAGTTTGGAGTTGGAATCAGCATGATTATTATGATAAAGCTGATACTGATTTATATGGAGGCACATGGTGGCAATCTATAGGTAACCTTAATCATGATTGGACACATTCTAATGCCTTTTATTTTGATGATTCTGAAAATTCAATATATATATCTGATAGACATTTATCACGTATAACTAAGGTTAATTATCCTGAAGGTAATATTGAATGGATGATGGGACTTTCTTCAGATTATATGAGCTCTGGGAGTGAGCATATTTGCACAGATTTAGAATTTAGTTTCCAGCATCATATACAAAAGTTAGAAAATGGTGACTTATTATTTTTTGATAATGGAAACCTTGATCAAACTGTTTTTAATATGAATAACAACACTTCAAGAGCTCTAAGAGTTGAAGTGGTTGATAATTCGTACTGTAATATTGTATGGGAATATGAGCTTCCTCCTAATTTGTTTGGTGCTGGTATGGGAAGTGTTCAGTATTTAAATAATGGAAATTACTTTATTAATACAACAGGTTCAGGAGGAACATTACTTGAAGTAAATGATTCTGGAGATTTATTATGGGAAATAAATCTAAATTTAAGCTGGCCAAGTGGGAGTGGATATCGAGCATTTAGAGTACCTTCAATCCATCCAGCAGTTTTTAGTGTAAATGCAGATAATTATACGCAGTTTCAAAGTGATACATTAATCAATGCTATTGAGTTGACAAATTCATATGATTATATAAGATTTGAAATTTTTAATAAAAGTGGCTACAAATCAATTTATAATTATGAATTTACAAATGTTGTTGGAGATTCATTTGAAGGTCAAGAAGATTCAATTCTGATAGATTCTTTTTCTGCTTCAGAATTAATAATTTATCCATCAGATCCTATTGAATCTATGCAACAAGTTCAGTTAAAAATTTGGCCTAAGTATCATACATATTTAGAAAAGAACATGTTTTATAATGTAATTTTTAATAATATTATTTTACAATTAGGTGATGCTAATTTTGATGATTTAATTGATATTTTAGATATTATTATCATTATTGATTTTATTATATATGAACAAGTACTTAATGATAATCAATTATTTGTTTCAGATTTAAATAGTGATGAAATTGTTAATATTATGGATATCATTATTT
>CAYTPF010000172.1:0-3762 GCA_964439775.1 uncultured bacterium
TACAGCAGATATCTCTAATTGAGATCCTGTCCATACACCAGCACCTACAAGTACCTCACCATATGAAGGATCTGTACAGCCTGCATCAGGATTACAAGATTCTACAACACCCATCGCATCAAATACACCAATCTCATCACCTGCCTGCAATGATGAAATTGTTTCTTGAAAAATTACTAACTGATACTCACCAGTTTCAACTAAATCAACATTATAATATGCTTCTACCTCATTTGGACAATCAGAAGCATCACATACTACTGAACCATCCCAACATTCAACTGTAGCGCCATCACCATTACACACACCACACTCATCAAACTCACCAACACAGTCATCAACATCATCACATATACCATCAGAATCTGCATCAGCACATCCAGCCTCAACTGCAATGGATCCACCTACACTAACCTCTAAAGCTTGAGCATCTGAATCTGAAAATTGAACACCACCAAAAGCTATAGTTCCAGATTCACCTTCAAATGTAACATCAATATGAAGCAATGCTCCAGATCCAGGAGTTATTACAGCACCTGATAATGAAAATCCAAGAACTCTCCCACCATTTAAATCATCGGGATTATTAAAGCTAACCATATCTCCATATACATCTCCAGCTGATCCACCATAAGCGTCTGTGATAGTAAGATCAACAAGATCAGATGAAACTATATCCATTTGAAATCCTGCAACATCTACTGTATTTGTCATATGAACTTCTAATGTTCCATTTTCAAAACTACTAAAACTAATATCAACCTCAGCTGGCTCTGGCTCACCTTCGTAACAATCACCATAACTAACAGATAATCCATTACCACCCGAACCAGAAACTACAGCACCACTCAAACAAACTGATTGACCTATATCAGATACAGCTAAAACTGTCAAAACATCTGTTCCTGCTGGAATTACACTTCCTGCTAATGAGAATCCAATCGCAGTAGTCGCACTAGTAGAAACCATAAAACCATTTGCTTCAGCGCTTCCACCTGACGCACCTGTCAAAGTAGCACCAGAAACATCAAATTGAAATCCAGCAACATCTACACTGCTAGTCATAACAACTTCCATTGTACCAGCTACTTCATCAACCAAACCAAAACTTAAAGTTACATCAGTTTCCTCACAGCTAGAACCATCACCATTGCATACACCACACTCATCATATTCTCCAACACAATCATCAACGTCATCACAAATCCCATCAGCATCAACATCATCACAAGGCACATCACCATAGCATGCCGTATCATCAACACTTAAACCAGCTCCACCTGCTGCCGCAAATACCCCACTACCTTCAACAAAACAACCTAAACCTGAAAAATTATCAAATGTTACTACTGTTAAAACTTCTGAACCTGCGGGAATAACTGCACCAGTTAAAGAAAAACCGATAACTGTTGTAGCACTAGTTGAAACCAAAAAACCATTACTTTCTGCAGAGCCACCAGAAGCACTAGTCACATCCAAGCCACTCATATCAAATTGAAAACCTGCGACATCAACACTATTTGTCATAACCACCTCTGCAGTACCTGCAGATTCATCTACATTACCAAAACTTAGAGTTACCTCTTGAGTAAATAGAAATGAAGAGAGCATTAACAAACCTACATAAATTTTATTCAATTTACTAAAATACATAGTTATATCTCCTAATTATATAATTTTTAAATTTTTTGACGAAACGAGAGATTAAATTATAACTGTATAAGCTCAAATTGCAAAACAATTATTACTCATATTCCCTCATTAATTCAATTTATTTTGCAGTACAATATTACATTAACAAACTTTTAAATTGGTGTAACACAATGTAATGGAAGTTGTATTAGTGTAACATTATGTGATTTTGTGAAAAAAATCACAATTTTATTTTTTTTTCTTTTTAAACTTTACTTTCTTTTCATTTATAGGAAAATTCAATCTAAAAGAAAAGCCTGTCATACGTGAAAATTCACTAGGAATACCATTTACTGTATGTGGATAATCTTTATACTTATAATCAGAACTATATTCAATATCTTCAGAAGAAAAAAGATACGATAAAGGCATTGATGAAAAATCATGGAAAAAACCAACTTCATATCCAAATTTCCCAGTAGTATAGTTACCAATAATCAATCCCATTCTCATGCTTGAATTGCCTGATATTCCACTTGGAATATACATACCCCTAAAACCATAATATGTTATTAATCCCGGTCTTCTTTTTAATTTATTCATTCTATATAGCGTAAAATCATACGAGGGGTTCAAAGCCCAAGAATATCCTAAATTTAATATATAATTTAAACTTCCACTCTTTATAAGCATTTGACTAAAATCTATACCACTTCCATAGGGCAATCCAAATCTCATTCCTATATCAATCTTATCAGTAATTCCTTTTCTATAGGTATATACTGGTAATACACTTTCAAAAGAATAGGTAATAGCTTGATAACTTTGACCTTTCTTTAATGGATTAGGACTTATCGTAGAATGACCGGCACAATTCAATGCGAACATTACAAGAAAGGTAATTGATATTATTTTCATATACATTAAAATGGCCAGAAAATAGGAATATAATAAATAGCTATTAACCAAAAAATAATTGTCAAAGGCAAGCCTGCCTTAAGAAAATCTGAAAATCTGTATTGCCCAGGTCCATAAACCATTAAATTAGTTTGATATCCAATAGGAGTCATGAAACAATTAGAAGCACCAAAACAAACAGCTACCATAAATGGCCTAGGATTAATATCTAAATTTGTTGCAAGAGCTATAGCAATAGGCGTCATTATAATTGCTATAGCATTATTTGATATAAATGCTGAAAAAACAACTGTAGAAATATATAAAATAGCTAAATAAATATGAGGATCTTGATTAATACCATTATCGAATAAATTGCCTAGATAAACTATAAAATCACCTATTAATACATCTGTTCCTGTATTATCAATTGCAATACCTATCGGAATTAATGCTGAAATTAAAAATATTACTGACCAATTTATTGATTCATAAGCATCTTGAATAGAAAGAGAACGAACTACTAATAACAAAACAGCTCCCAATATTGATGCCTTCATAATAGTTATAAACTCTAAGAAGGTTAAAATCATTATTATTGGAATAACTAAAATAGATAGCCACCAAAAATTTTCATATTTTAATGCTATATTCAGCTCTTCTAACAAAATCAAATCAGGCGAAGATCTAAAATTTTCCACCTTCCCCTTAGGCATCATTACCAGTAAAGTATCAGAAAACTTTAATTTTATCTTAGCTATTTTCTCTCTTAAGATATCTGCATTCCTCCTTATAGCCAATACAAATCCCTTATATCTTTTTCTAAACTCTAATTCTTTCAATGTCTTTCCAATCAAATGTGATTCTTGAGGTAATAAGCACTCAACTAAAACATGATTTTTCCCTGATAATTCTTGTTGATTCATCTTAACATCAGATAATAATAAAAGATTAAACTCTTCTTTTAGATTGATGATATCATTAATATTAATCTGCACTAAAATGATATCATTTTCTTGAAAACTCATTGAATTTAGATTATATCTGTATCTAATATCATTTCTAATAATCATTAATACCTGCAAATTATATTTATCTTCTAAGTCTAATTCTTGTATATTTTTTCCAAGCAATGATGAATTAGCTCCAATTTTAAACTCAGTTAAATATCTTGCCATATGATATTTTTTAGTCAATGAAGAAATTACAGTTCTTGATGGTAAAAACCATTTA
>CAYTPF010000173.1:0-3762 GCA_964439775.1 uncultured bacterium
CACAAATTAGGAACAATTCTGGAATATTTGATGTTTCTCATATGGGTCAGTTTAGGATTAGTGGTTTAAAAGCAGAAAAATTTTTGCAAAATATTTTAATTAATAATATAAGTAAGATTAATGTTGGTGATGCACAATATACAGCATTATGCAATGAGCAGGGTGGTATAATTGATGATTTAATTTTGTATAAAGAAAATAATTCATTTCTATTAATTGTAAATGCTTCAAATATAGAAAAAAATTATAATTGGATTAAGTCCCATATAGAAGAAGATGTAATTTTTGAAAATGAATCTGATCAATACAGTTTGATTGCAATTCAGGGACCTAAAAGTAGAGATATTATCGAAAAAATATTCAATATAGAAGTGAAAAATAAATTTTATTCTTTTATAACTTGTAATTATAATAATGAAAATTTATTTATTAGTAGAACAGGCTATACTGGTGAATTAGGTTATGAATTGATGGGATCAAATAAAGCAATAGTTGAAATTTGGGAAAAATGTATAGATTTAAATGTTGTACCTTGTGGTTTAGCATCAAGAGATATACTTAGAATTGAAATGAAATATTGTTTGTATGGTAATGATATGAATGAATCTATTACACCTTATGAATCAAATTTAGGTTGGATTACTTCATTAGATAAGGGTGATTTTATTGGGAAAAGCAGTATTGTTGAAAAGAAAAATACAAGAAAACTTGTTGGATTTAAAATGTTAGAGAGAGGTATCCCGCGAAAAGATTATAAGATTTTAATAGATGGAGAGATTGTTGGTAAAGTAACCAGTGGGACTCAATCTCCAACAATAAATACTGGTATTGGCTTGGGAAGAATTTTACATAAAAATATAAAACATGGTCAAGAAATAGAAATTTTGATTCGAAATAAAAAAGTTAAAGCACAATTATACTTAGAACCTTTTTTAGATAAAACATCATTACTCAGTTAGGTATGGATAAAATTAAAAGGGAAATTTTAGGTAGTATAATTTTTGTTTTAGGATTAATGATAATCACTAGCCAGCTTTCATATAATCCATCAGAAGAGCCTACAATTAGTTCGGAAGTTGCAATTAAAAATATTTTTGGTATTTTTGGTGTTTATATTGCACATTATTTAATGAAGATGTTCATTGGCTGGGGCTCATTATCAATATCGATTATTTTAATGATTACAGGTTCTTTTATATTCTTCCAAAAATCTTTAAAACCTTTATTGAAACAATTTATATATTTATTATTATTAGGTCTATTGGTTAGTGTTTGGTTTGTAATCCCTGAATTAGTTGATGATACTCGAATTATTTCATATAATAATTCAGGTTTAATTGGTGGATTATTAGCTAGGTTTATAAATGATTTTGTTGGGTTCTTAGGTTTAATTATTATTCTAGTTTTATCAACTATTTTTTTAGTTTCAAGTTATCTTGATTTTTCAATATCAGAGAAGATTAATAGTTTAATCGAAATATTAAGAGAAAAATTTGCGAATTTAAAACAAAAAAAATCTATAGAACCATTAGATGAAAATCATTTAGAAATAGGTGATTATCGAACTGACGATCAAATACCATTAGACAATTCGGAAAATAATTTAGAAATAGATGAAACACAGCCTATATCAGGAAGTATAGAAGAAGAAATAGAACCTATAGAAAAAAGTATTGAAGAAAATAATAATGAAAGCAATTTAGAATCATTAGAAAATTCTAGTAATGATACGCAGATTACAAATAAAGATGAAACGATAGAAATTGGAGAAGTTGAAGCTGTTCAAGAAGGAAATTTAGATGCTTTAGAAGAAAGAAAATCTCGGTATTTATCCTATAAACTACCATCAATTAATTTATTGAACCAACCAGTTGAGTTTGATGAGACTACATCAAAAGAAGTTTTGACTGAAAAAGCTAACCATTTAGAGCATGCTTTAGAAACATTTAATGTGCTTGGTAAGGTTGTAAGAATATCCCCAGGTCCTGTTATAACATTATTTGAAATAGAACCAGCAGAAGGTGTAAGGGTAAATAAGTTTACAAACTTATCTGATGATTTAGCTAGAGTAATGAAAGCTCAAAGTGTTCGTATTATTGCACCAATACCTGGATCAAGAGCTGTAGGAATTGAATTGCCAAATGAAAAACCTGAAATTGTTTATATGCGCAATATTTTAAATTCAGAAAAGTATATAAATAGTAGCTCTAAATTAACTTTAGCTATTGGTAGGACTACTTCTGGAGAAGCATATGTTTATGATTTAGCAAAAATGCCTCATTTATTAATAGCTGGTGCTACTGGGGCTGGTAAATCTGTTTGTATTAATACAATAATTATTTCAATATTATATAAAGCAAAGCCAGATGAAGTTAAGTTTATTATGGTTGATCCAAAGAAATTGGAATTATCAGCTTACAAATCTTTAGTAGGTTATCATTTGATTACATCTCCTGATATTGAAGAATATGTAATGACAACAGCTGATAATGCTGTAGCTGTTTTAAGAGCTGCATTGGTTGAAATGGAAAGAAGATATGAGGTTTTTGCAGATGCTACTGTTAGAAATATTGCAGAATATTTATCAAAAGCTGAAACTAACTCTGAATTAGAAAAAATACCTTATCTAGTAGTTTTGATTGATGAGCTAGCAGATTTGATGATTACTTCAGGTAGAGATGTTGAAGAGCCAATTACTCGTTTGGCACAAATGGCAAGAGCTGTAGGAATTCATTTAATTGTAGCAACTCAAAGACCTTCAGTTGATGTTATTACTGGTTTGATTAAAGCTAATTTCCCTGCTAGAATTGCATTCCAAGTTTCTTCAAAAATTGATTCAAGAACAATTATTGATCAAATGGGTGCTGAATTGTTATTGGGTAGAGGTGACATGTTATTTCTCCCACCAGGGAAATCATCTCCAACTCGTTTACATAATGCTTTAATTGAATTAGATGAAATTGAAAAGATTTTAGAGCATATAGAAAATCAGCCTAAGCCTGAAGAAAAATATTTACCCAAAGCTCGTAAAAAAACTCAAAATTCTGATTTTAATATTGAGGGGCAAGATGAATTGCTTATGGACGCTGCTAAATTAGTTATTGAATATCAACAAGCTTCAGTTTCATTGCTTCAAAGAAAATTCAGAATAGGTTACAGTAGGGCTGGTAGATTGGTTGATGAACTTGAATCATTAGGAATCATATCAGGATATAGTGGTAGCAAGGCAAGAGAAGTTTTAGTTGATTCATCTTATCTAGACACATTAGTCCAATAAATTGAAAAATATTTTTCTTTTATTATTTATCAGTATTTCTTTTGCAAAAACTGATTTACATAAACAATTACTAATATATCTAGATTATTTTAATAATAATGGCTTAGAAATAGATTTTTTATATAGTGTTGAATCGGATCTTTTTTCAAAAAAAGAAAAGTGCAATATTAAAATAGATAAAAAAAAGCATTTTATTTTTGAAATGGGTCCTAAAAAACTATTTTATAATGGTATTGATTTTAGAACATATGATCAAAGAACAAATCAATTATTTATTCAAGATCCAGATACTTCAATTTTAAATTTTATTAAGATCTTTTTAAATGAAAAATATGTTTCAAATCTAAAAATCAACCAAATTGATTCAAGCAATTTTGAAATTAATGATAAACAATTTTTAATTAATTTTAAAAAAGCAAATTTATATTATAGTGCATTTTTTGAGAATGATAAGAATTTAATTAAATTTGATACAATTAAAATAA
>CAYTPF010000174.1:0-3740 GCA_964439775.1 uncultured bacterium
TCTCTATAATTGAACCATCTCCTAACTCAAGTAACATTTCTTTAGGCTTTTGTTTCTCAATGTGATTTCCTATTCCAAAAGCCATTATTATAATTAATATAGTTTCATTCATAATATCATGTCCTCCTTTCTTTTGGTAAATAATAAGTACTATTACTAAAAAAAAATGGGACACTAATCACATATTAGATTTTATTAAATTTCAAATGATATAGATCACATTGTTGTTTGGTTTAATATTGTAGAAAAACATACTATTTTAATTTGTAAATGTGCTAAATTAATAAGGACTATTAACATAAAAAGGGAATCGTTGTTATGTTTCAAAAAATTTTTCTAATTTCTATTTTTCTAATTTCCAATTTATATTCTCAAGATCAATATCAAGAATGGAATGAGGGCCCATATGGTTCAGAATTTTTTGATATTGCTGCGCCATTTACTTTTTATGAATTAAATCCATAAATTCCAGGTGATGTTAATTCAGATGAAATATTAAATGTTTTAGACCTTATTCAGGTTGTAGGACATATTTTATCAACAAATGAATTTGATTTAAATCAAATCGAAATTGGAGATGTAAATAATGATTCTATCATAGATATTCTAGATATTGTAGCTATTGTAAATATGATTTTAGATGGAATACAAGTAGGTTGGGATTTTGAGAATGAATGGAATGGATATGAAACATATATTTTTATTCATTACAATACAGCAATATCAGGTTCGCAAGCTTTGTGGATTTCAGATACTAAAGAAGCGTTGTTAAATGATTCTCCAATGAATGTTCATTATTTCTTTTTATCATCCAGGTCAGTGGCTGAAAGTGACGCTGAAGCTATGTCAAATATTTTTAATGAAATCTTAGAAGATATGTCGCCAGAGATGCAGGCACATTGGAAGTCTCATTTGCACTTTTGTCCAATTAGAGTGACTGATTTAGAGGGATGGCTCCCTGAAGCACTTAATGGAGAATATGCTATTGGAATTGATCGTTTTCAAAGAGTGAAACAAATTGGATATTTAGGCAATCCTGCATCATTTACTGGCACATATATGAATTATTTAGCTCATGAAGCAATTTATTATAATTATGAGCATAATTCAGTCTTTGAAGAAGGTGTGGATTATGATGAGGTGACAGTTTTTGATAAAGAATATTATACTGGTGGTTGGGCTGCAAGTATTAGTCAAATTGTTAATTTCCCTGATAATGAAATTTTAGATTCTTATGATAAGTTGCAGGTAGAGCTTTTAAGGGGTTGTCCAGATGCTAATGGTAATTACAATGATGCAGGTTGCGACGATTATGATCGTATAGCACATATGTATATATGTGAAGAGGATGGATCAGACTGTATGGAAATTGCTAGGTGGATTACACCTTTTGATAGGCAACCTCATTCATTAACAGATATAACTCCTTTTTTGGCAACCATTAGACCTGGTGGAAATAAAATGATTAAATTTCAAGAGGCGGGTTGGCCGAATAGTCTGCTGACATTAAAGCTACGTTTTTATGATGAAAATTCTAATTCTGCTTCGAAAGAATATCATCCAATATGGAATGGTACAGTGCAGTTCAATCCAAGCTATGATAGCAATAGGCCACCACAAGCTTTTAGTGTCCCTGAAAATGCTACAAAAGTTGAGTTCGTTTCTTATATAACAGGCCATGGATGGGGTAGCACAGGATGTTTTAATTGTTGTGAGTTTTGTAATTCGAGACATACATTTATATTAAATGGCGGAACTTATGAGTTTCAAAAATCTCATCCAAATGCTTCAGATAATAATTATTGCATGGAATTAGATACTATACTTGAAGGCGTTGTTCCAAATCAATATGGAACATGGGGCTATGGTAGGGCGGGGTGGTGTCCAGGAATGGATGTTACGCCATACGTAGTAGATATTACAAATTATATTGAATTAGGTGAAGAGAATATTATAGATTATGAGGCATGTAGAGTGAGTGGAAATAGTTGTGTTACTCCTCCAACATGTCAAGGAGATGGCTACTGTCCAGAAGTCGCAATGTCTTCTTATATTATTATATATGAATAGTTTTGTTACAAATTGAAAGAAATGACATCTTTTAAAATTATATTGAATTTTGTAAAGTAAATTTGTATTTATGTTTAAAAAAATTAAGTAATAAGTAACTAAAAAAGGAAGGTATACAAATGAATAAAACAAAAAAAAGAATGTTTGTTTTATTTGCATTAGTTTTAATGTCTAGTTTTACTTTTGCAGATCAAACAATAAAATCTCTAAAACCAAATGGTCAAGAACCAACACAAAATAGAGATTGTACATCATGTGAGTTCGACTGGACTGATTATGGTTCAGAATGCTGTGATTCGGCATGGGATGAATTTGGTATAGATTGTGCAACTTTAGAAGGAACATATGGTTGGGATTGCTCAGGATGTTTATGTCCAGGTGATTTGCCTCCAGAATGTGGTGATGGATCATGTAATGGTGATGAGACTTTTGAAACTTGTCCAGAAGACTGTGATGAGTCAGGTTGTGGTGCTGGAGAAGTAGCAGACTGTGATGAATCTGGGGAATGTTGGACTGATGCATGGATTGGCGATGGTTTCTGTGACGGCACTGCTCAACAATATGGAGCTGACCTTTGCTGTTATGATAATGATGGTGGAGATTGTACGGAAGCTGAATGTGCTCCAATTGAAAGTTGTGAAGATCAAGGTTTAGTTACTTGTGATGATGGTTCATGTGCTGACTCATTTGATGAATGTCCGGATCCAAGTGAGTGTGCAGCAGGTGAAGTTTCTGATTGTGATGGATCTGGCGAATGTTGGACTGATACATGGATTGGTGATGGTTTCTGTGATGGCACTGCTCAACAATATGGAGCTGATCTTTGCTGTTATGATAATGATGGTGGAGATTGTACAGAAGCTGAATGTGCTCCAATTGAAGCTTGTGAAGATCAAGGTTTAGTTACTTGTTGGGATGGATCATGTGCAGACTCATTTGATGATTGTCCAGAAGAACCTACTATAGGTGATCCGGTTGATGTATGTATTGCAGGTAGTTTATTTGATCCAGGTGATGGAACAGGTGAAGCTCCAGCAGTTACATTGACTTGGACAGATCCAAATGCATTCTGTGGTGATGGTGTATGCAATGGTGACGAAGATGATGTTACATGTCCTGATGATTGTGCATCAAGTGAAGCATGTGCAGATTGTGAATTTGATTGGACAAATTATGGATCTGAGTGTTGTGATACAGCATGGGATGAGTATGGTATTGATTGTGCTACATTAGAAGGAACTTATGGATGGGATTGCTCTGGTTGTAGTTGTCCTGGCGATGGAGCAGCTACTTGTGGAGATGGAAACTGTAATGGTGATGAAACTTATGACAGTTGTCCTGATGATTGTACGGTAAATGGATGTAACACAAGTTCTCAAGTTGATGATTGTGCTGATGCAGACTGTTGTGCTGTAGGCTGGATTGGAGATGGTTATTGTGACGGTGTTGATCAAGAGTGGGGTTGTGATCTAACATGTTATGATAATGATGGTGGTGATTGTGATGTTCGTTCAGAGTATGAGCAAAAACCAAAATCAATTGTTGAACATAATATTCCAGTAAATGCTCACTTTAGATCAACTGACACTAATAATGAATCTTCATCTAGAGATAGAGCATTATTTGCTTCTCTAGACTTTGAAGTTGTTGAAGGTTACAATGCTGGAACA
>CAYTPF010000175.1:0-3736 GCA_964439775.1 uncultured bacterium
TATTCAAAAATATTATAGATTAAAAAAATAATTAATGATCCAAATCACTTTTTATAAATATTTAATTATTTTTGTTAAAATTATATTGATTCTTAATTGTAGTTCCAAAGAAATGTATACTCATCCTGATGCAAGAGTTATAAAATCATTTTATAATAATGGTAATATTGAATATCAATCTGAATATATGAAACAATTACCCCATGGAAAAACTATTCATTGGTTTGAAAATGGTAATATAAAATCAGAATCTTTTTATTTGAATGGTAAAATACATGATTTATATAAAGAATATGATACTGAAGGAAATGTGAAGTATACTATAGAATATCAATTTGGTAAAAAAAATGGATTTGAAAGATGGTATTATTCAAGTGGACAAATAAAATCTGAAAAAAAATATGTTAATGATAGTATTGTTGGTGATATAATACGCTGGGATAGAGATGGTAACATAATATATTAAATTATTTTATTATTTGATTATATATATAATATTATATATAATTTAGATTGAAATGAATGTAGGAAGTGTAAATGAAATATAAATTGATTGTTTTATTAATATTAATTTTTAGCTTAAGTATATCTCAAACACCTGTTTTTAAAAGTCCTTATTTAACAGATGAAATGAGAAGTAGTACTAAAAAATTATTAAAATTTGATGAAGTCGTTAAAAATATCTCTGATGATGATAGAATTGAAAAATTAAAAAAACAAGTAAAATTCTATAGAGCAGTATCAGAAGCAATATATATAGAGTATAACAAATTGAATAAAAAAAATGCTGAAAAATTTGAAAAATTTGAAACTTTAATAAATCAATATAAAGATATTGTAGGAAATGATGTCAATAGTATTGATTTAGCAGATCCCCCAGAGATAACTTACGAGTATAAGCCAATGAAAATTACTTCAACAGCTGTTAAAAAACAAAATCATAAAAAACAAGCTAAGCTTATGAAGAAAAATTATATTCTCATGTTTAAATATTATAAAGAGAGTACAGGTGTCTATACTGAATATTTACAATATCTTAAAGAAATAAAAGAATCAGGTCAATATAAAATAAAAGAAAATTTAATTTCAGATAGTGTAACCTCTGATTCTAATATAGTTAAATCTAGTTCTAATAATACAACCTCAGATATTGATGATGAACAGAGTAAAATGGATAACATCAAAGAACAAGTTGAAATTCTTTCTAAAACTGAGGAAGATATAGTTGAAGAATCAACTCCAAAGATCACAACAAGTAGTGTGCCTCAAGTTAGTGTTGAAGAGTTAGAGAAAGTAAATGAAGAATTATCATATAGGATCCAATCTTTAGAGGTTAGGATTGATGAAATACAAGAAGAAGAAAATAAAAAATCTGATGGTATAGAAAAACAGGTTAAAAAAATTGAAAGTAAAATAAAGAAACTTGAAAAAAATGATGAAGATGTTAAGGTAGTAATAGAAGATTTCAAAAAAGTTTCTAATGATTACAGTAATCGTGATTATCCAGATGCTTTTATAGATGCAAAAAATAATGGACTTACTAAATTTACATATAGAGGGAAAACTATCTATGCATTCACTAGAAAAGAATATAAAGAAGCAATGACTGATGCTCGTATTTATGGTAAGGAACAGTTTGAGTTGGGTAATAAAGTTTACAAATCAAAGTTAGAGTATGAGCAAATCGAACGACTAAAAAAATAAATATTTAAATCCACTTTTAATAGGAATTTGATTATAATCAAGAATGCCTATATATCAATTAGTTTTCCTTATTTGGTATATAGCATGATCTCCTTTTTCCAAATATAGCATATCTATATTTTGATACAAAATTATAGATATAGTTTAATAATGTTTTTGGTGTAACTTTCAAAATATAGATGATTGTAGGGTTGAAATTAATATATTCTAATATCTTAATAATAGCTTCTGATTCATAGTATGTAATATCATTAGATATAACTACAATAGAATTGGTTTTATTATTGTTTGAGTAATTTATTTTACAATTTGGATCTTTTTTTATAATATATTTTATCCAAAACGAACATAAATTGCAGTACCCATCAAATTTAATTATAATTTTTTGATCACTTTTCAAATAATATAATTATTTTTTTTGTATGTATAAATCAGTAATAGTGCCATGAAATACTTCAGCAGAATTACCTATTGATTCTGATAGAGTTGGATGAGGATGTATAGTTAGAGATAAATCTTCAACATCAGCACACATTTCAATGGCCAATACGCCTTCGGCTATCATATCTCCGGCATTTGTTCCAACTATACCAATACCTAGTATTTGTTTAGTATCCGGATCATAAAGTGTTTTAGTTTTTCCTTCAGTTCTACCATGTGATATTGCCTTACCACTTGCAATCCATGGGAATTCACCCTTTTCATAATTAATATGTTTATTTTTTGCTTCTGTTTCTGTTAGTCCAGCCCATGCAATCTCTGGGTCAGTAAAAATAACAGCCGGTATTGCTTTGGGATTATTAGATGATGGAAGACCAGCAATAGCTTCAGCCGCTACTTTACCTTCATAAGTAGCTTTATGGGCAAGCATAGGTTCACCTGTTATATCTCCAATAGCATAGATATTTTTAACAGATGTTTGCATTTTGTCATTTGTTAGAATGAAACCATTATCAGATACTTTAATTGTAGTATTTTCAATACCGACTTCTGAAGTATTAGGGACTCTACCTATTGAAATTAAAACTTTATCAGTAGTAATAGATTTCTTTTCTTTATCAGATGATATATGCAAAATTAAATTTTCAGAGTTAGTATCAATGTTTTCTACTTTCGTGTTAGTTAAAATTTTCTTAAACTTCCGTTTTAATTTATTTTCAAGAGGTTTAACAAGATCTGGATCAGCACCAGGCAATAAATTTGGTAAATATTCTACTATTGTAACCTCAGAGCCTAAAGATTGATAAATAGAACCCATTTCTAAACCAATATAACCTCCACCAATAACTACTAATTTCTTTGGGATATCTTCTAATTTGAGTGCATCTGTAGAATCCATTATTCGATTATCATTTGGAAAATTTTGAATTTTTCTTGGAGAAGATCCCGTTGCAATTATACAATGATCAAAATTTATTTCTATAGTTTTGTTATTTTCATAAACAGATATAATATTATTTGAAATGAAATGAGCTTTTCCATAAATAACATTTATATCTCTAGCTTTTGCTAAAGATTCAATTCCTTTATTTAATTTATTAACTACAGATGATTTCCATGTTTTAATTTTTTCGATATTTAATAATGGATCATTAAAATTTACACCCATTTTTTTTAAATCTAATGTCTCATTAATAGTACGACTTATATGTAATAAAGCCTTTGATGGAATGCAGCCGACATTTAAGCATACACCACCCAAAGAATGGTGTTTTTCTATTAAAGTTGTTTTGAATCCCAAATCTGATGCTCTGAATGCTGCTGCATAGCCACCAGGACCTGAGCCTATAACAATAACTTGTGTTTTTATTTTTTTAGTCATTTTTATTTATGCCTGGAATCGATTTATAATTAGATAAATATTTGCAAAATGATGATGTGAATTTAGCAGCTAGAGCACCATCTATTACACGATGATCATAAGTTAAAGAAATTGGAAGCATTTTCCTTGGTTCAAATTGATTTTTAAGATAATATGGTTCAATTGACGCTTTTGAAATACCTAAAATTGCAACTTCAGGAGGGTTTACAA
>CAYTPF010000176.1:0-3690 GCA_964439775.1 uncultured bacterium
TTCCTGATGGTACCTATGGTTTAGTTGTTGGTGGTGGATCTTATGATAGTGAGATTTCATGGGATATCGCTAACGCTGACGGTGATGTTATCGCTGGTGGATTTGCTGGTGAGTATGAGGTTGTTATTGGTGCTCCACCTGTAGAGATCCCACCTGCTCCGGGTGACTTAGCTGTTTCTGGTGCATATGATGCTGATAATGGACCAGTATTAAACATGACATGGTCTCCGGTTGAAGGTGCTGACTATTATGGTGTTTATATTTGGGATGATACACCTGCTGTTGACTGTGATGCTTCATGGGCAGCTTGTGTTGAAAGTCTTATAGATACTGAATATTATGAAGCTTGTAGCTCAGAAGATTGTAGTGGTGGTCCTGGTGGTGATTGTGATGGTAACGTTGTTCCTGGATTGACTACTGAATGTGGTGAGATGGCAGGATATGTTGGTTCAGGTGAATGTCCTGACCCATGTCCATATGTGCCAACTCCATGTGATGAGGCTGGTGGTAATCAGTCTTGGGTAGCTGATGGATATTGTGATTCAGGAAATAATAATGATGTATGTGGATTTGATGGTGGTGACTGTTGTCCAGGCGACTGTGTAAGTGATACTTATGATTGTGGTACTTTTGGTGGTGACTGTGATGATTGTGTTGATCCAAACTCAGCAGATTTAGCTGAAGGTGGTCAGTGCTATGATGATGGTGGCTACGCTTGTGCAGAAGGCGAATTACTAGTTTCAATGACTGATTCATGGGGTGATGGTTGGAATGGAAATATTTTAGCTATCGGTGGTGAAGAATTTACTATTGTCTCTGGTTCTTCAGCTGAAGGATGTTATGCTGGCGCAATGGATGTTGCTGTTACCTGTGGTGGTGGATCATATGGGTCTGAGGTTTCATGGACAATTTCTAATGAAGCTGGTGATGAGCTTTTAGCTGGTGGTGCTCCATTTGAAGGTTGCTTAGGTACTTGTGATGATGGTGGTGGAGATGATGTATGCGGTGATTGTATGGCTTTCTGTGTATCATATGTTATGGAAAATTATGGATATTCAGAAGAAGATGCAACTTACTGGTGCTCTACAACTCCAGATGCTCAATATGGTTGTGCTGATTCATGCGCTGATGATGGTGATGATGGATGCGCTGACAATGCAATTACAGCAAATATGTATGATTCTTGGGGTGATGGCTGGGACACTGGTGCTTTATGTATAGGATCAGATTGTTACAGCTTTGCAACAGGTACTGCAGCAAGTGTTGATCTTTGCTTAGCTGATGGATCATATGCTGTTTATTGTGGTGGTAGTGCTTATGAAAGTGAAATGAGTTTTGATATAACAGATGCTGATGGTAATGTTTTATTGTCAGGTACTGTTGGTGATTATACTCTTGAGTTGGGTGCTGGAGATGTTGCTTCTAGTGGATCTGAAGTTTCTAAAGGTTCTAAAATAGGAACTTTTGAGCATAAAACTTCACTAGAGGAAGCTAAAGGTGTTTCAATGTACAATATGGTAGCTCAAGATAATCATATGAGTCATAGTAATGATAGAGAGGGCTGGGTTAACTTAGGCTACTTCTATCACTATGCTCCTGATTATGATGATTTTACAATAACTGGATTCTCATATTCTGAGACTGCATTATTAGGTGTTTCTTCGGTTAATATTGCTGGTGAGTCTGATATAGCATCTGCATCTGGTACAACACCAGATATGGCTGCTCCATATAATTTGACTGCAAGTGATGATAACAATGATGGCACTGTTGCTTTGACTTGGGAATATGATGGTTTTGCGCCGGTTCCTTATCCTGAATGTACAGGAAATGTATCATGGATAGGTGATGGATGGTGTGATGCATCTAATAACAACGCTGATTGTGGTTATGATGGTGGTGATTGTTGTGCAGGTTCATGCGATGGTTCTGAAGATCTTTATGGATGTGATGAATGTGATGCTGATGGTGACGGTGAAGGATGTGGTGATCAGACTGATGCAGATGGTGATGGCATTTGGGATTCATGTTGTGATCCTGCTGAGGGTGGTGACTGTGCTGCTCCAGAGCCATGTACTAGCTTAAATCCAATTGTTACTCCTTATGATGGTGATGAAAATGGATGTTATGATCTAACAAATGCATTTACATTTACATTTGAAGAAGGTTGCGGTGTAACTGGTATCGCTTATGGTGAAGACCCTGGTGCTTTAGAGTTACTTTCAGGTGGTCCTTTTTATGGATCATTTATCTTCCACGGGTTTGGTCCAGCTGAAACATATTTCTTCCAGTTAAGTACTGCTGATGGAATTGAATCAGGTATCTTTGAAGGTACAACAAGTGACTATGACTGTGCTGGTGATAATCCTTATCCTGATTGTGCAGGTAACCTATCTTGGATAGGTGATGGTTATTGCGATTCAAGTAACAACAATGAAGGTTGTGGTTATGATGGCGGTGACTGTTGTCCTGGTGATTGTGTTTCTAATACGTATGAATGTGAAACATATGGTGGTGATTGTTCTGATTGCGTAGATCCAAATTCAGCAGATTTAGCTGAAGGTGGTGAGTGCTATGATGATGGAAGTGGGCCTGAGGCAATATTTACATTCGCTGTTGAAGGTGATGCTGGTTCCGTAGACTTTACTGTATCAGGTTGTGCTGCTCAAACACTTGTTGTTGGCGGTGGATCATGGGATAGTGAAATTACTTGGGATATATCAGATGGATCATCAGGTGCTGCTGGAACTTTTGAATTAGCTCTTGCTGATGGTGACTATACATTTAATGGATATGATTCATATGGTGATGGCTGGAATGGTGCTTCTGCTACTATGACATGTGCTGATGGTGGCGATGGTGTTGTTTCTAGTAATCATAGATACTATAAGTATGTACCTCAAACATTAAGCAATGGCTTAAATGAACATCATGTAACTGAGGTTGTTGAAGTTGCTAAGCCAATTATCATTGAAGAAAATGTTGATAGATTAGTTTCATCATTTAATGTGTATGATTCTAATGGTTTAGTTGGTTCAGCGTTCGATCTATTGTTTAGCGTTCCATCTGATGGTGGATGTTGGACAGTAACAGCTTATGATGCTGATCTAGACGTTGAGTCTGGTGCATCTAATGAAGCATGCTTTGATGGTTGTGCTACTGCTGGATCAGGAGATGCTAATGGTGATGGAGAATTAAATGTTCTTGATGTTGTTGTTATCGTTGGTGAGGTTCTAGAGCCATCTTGGGATGCTGGATCTTGTGAGATAGCAACCGCGGATGCTAATGGCGATGGTGAGCTAAATGTTCTTGATGTTGTTATCATTGTAGGTAATATCCTTGATGGTAGAACAGTAGATGCAGATTCTGCAACAATCTATAAAACAGATAATGGTGTTTCCATTGAAGGTAATGGATTTGTTGCTGGTGTTGAAATGAAAATTTCTCACGATGAGAACTTTGTATTAAATCTAACAAAGAATGCTATGGTTGCTGATTATGTAACTAAAGAAAATGTTACTCATCTAATTGTAGTTGCTCCGGAAGATGAAGTTATCTTCACTTCTACTGGTGAGTTTACAATTGATGAAGTAATTGCTGCTAACACAAGTGGTGAATATCTTTCTTTAGATAATGGTATGCCATCTGAGTTTTCATTAAGCTCAGCATATCCTAACACATTCAATCCTG
>CAYTPF010000177.1:0-3690 GCA_964439775.1 uncultured bacterium
CTAACTCTGAAAATGAAGAGTAATTTATTTTTAAGATGTATTTAATAAAAAAGATTTTATAATTTTATATAACAAAATGATCAAAATTAAATTACATTGGCAGATTTTAATATCATTAGTATTAGCAGTTTTATCATATAGTTTAATTGGTGATAAAATATTATTTACAATTTTTTTTGGTGATATTTTTATAAAACTACTTAAAATGATAATAATGCCTTTAATATTATTATCAATTATTTCTGGTGTATCTTCAGCATCCGATAATAATACATTATCAAGAATAGGTATTAAAACATTTGTATATTATCTATCTACTTCTTTATTGGCTATTACAATTGGTCTTATTTTAACAAACATTTTAAAACCAGGAATTGGTGTTGAAATTTTAAATAGTTCTTCCACCCCATTTGATACTAATCAGCTATCTAAGCCTGGATCATTACTGGATATAATAAAAAGAATGATCCCCTCTAATCCATTTTATTCCTTATCAAACGGTGAAATTTTACCAGTAATATTTTTTTCAATTGTATTTGGATTAGGGATTGGTCAATTATCACAAAATAATAAAAGTCTAGTTCTTCCAATTATAAATGAATTATTTCAGATAATAACAAAAATTACATCATTTATTATTAAGCTCTCTCCTATTGGTGTTTTTGGTTTAATAATAAAGGCATTAAGTAATACTGGTATCGAACTCTTTAATGCAGTTGGATACTATATCCTTACGATATTTTTAGGATTATCAATTCATCTATTTTTAATACTGCCATCAATACTATTCTTAATAACAAAAACAAATCCATTCAAACATTTCAAAGCTATGTCTAAAGCATTAACAATGGCTTTTTCAACGAGCTCATCAGGTGCTACTCTACCAATAACTATGGATTGTATTAAAAATAAATCCGGGGTATCCAATAATGTTTCTAGCTTTGTATTACCTTTAGGTTCTACTGTAAATATGGATGGTACTGCCTTATATGAATGTGCAGGTGTATTATTTATTGCTCAAATTTTAGGAATTCCGCTTGATATATCACAACAGCTGATAATTGTTCTCACAGCATTCCTTGCTTCTGTAGGAGCAGCAGGTATTCCATCGGCAGGTCTTGTTATGATTTTTATAGTTTTAGATGCGGTAGGCTTGGGAAATCATCCACAAGTACCTATCATAGTAGGAACAATGTTAGCGATAGATAGACCATTAGATATGATGAGAACTATGGTAAATGTTTTTAGTGATAGTGTTGGCACAGTACTAATAGCTAAATCTGAAGGAGAAAAATTAAATTATTAATTAACCGCGAAGGGTTGTGAATTTCAGATCTTTCAACTTATATATAGGGAGTTCTAATTCTTACTTTCAAAAGTAGGCCTTCTTTTTATTAAGTAAAGGAAACTTGCGATTTTAAAAGGGATTCCCACATTTCAGAATCAAAAAGATATCTGAAATCCTTCTCTTTGCGGTTTTAAATTATTATGAAAAAATTAATAGACAAATTATTACCTAAAATTATAAAAGAATATATAGATATTTTAAAAAATGAAGGTTTTAAAGCACTTATAAAAAAGGGTGGCTATAAATTATTCTTAATAATATTTATATATTACTTAATAAGAGATACGATTCTGTATGTTATTCCTTTTTTAATAGCATATTATGGTTTCAACAATTTATTTTAGATTTTATCCTATCAATATCTTCTTTTGAAGCCTTTACACGTAAAATCATTTTATCATTGTTATGGATTTGATTTATTACTTCAACATTTTTATATATATAGTTTAAAATTTTAGTATTTGAATAATTCACTTCAATTTCTTCCTCAATATAATGTTTAGTACAAAATTTAAAAATCTGATTAATCAGATTTTTAATTTTAGACTGTTGTCTTGCTGAAATAAATATTGAATCTGGATGATTAAATTTCAAATCAGCTAATTTCTCTTCATCGTTTATTAAATCTATTTTATTGTATACTATGATTTGATCTTTTTGATCTGCTTCTAAATATTTTAATGTATCATTAATAACTTTATGGTGAGTATTTATATTATTTGAAGATGAATCAAGCACCTTAATAATAAGATCGGCTTCTTTAACAACTGAAAGTGTTGATCTAAATGAGGCTATTAAATTGTGAGGAAGCTTATTAATAAAACCAACTGTATCTGTTAATAAAACATTTGAATTGTTTATAAAAATTTTTCTGGATGTGGCATCTAATGTAGCAAATAACTCATCTTGGACATAAACCTTTGAACCTGACAAAAGCTTCATTAAGGTTGATTTACCTGCATTTGTATATCCACACAAACATACTTTAAAAATACTATTTCTTGATTTATTTTGAGTTAAACGTTGACTTTCTATTTTCTTCAGTTTTGACTTTAATTTTACTAATTGAGTTGATATAAGTCTTCTATCTACTTCAATCTGCGTTTCTCCGGGTCCTCCACGTGTACCTCTACCCCCCATTTGCCTCTCAAGATGAGTCCATAGTCTTGTTAGCCGAGGCAGCATATATTCAAGTTTTGCTATTTCAACTTGTACTTTTGATTCTTTAGTACGCGCATTTTTACTAAAAATTTCAATGATTAAACCAGATCTATCAATAACTTGTTTTTTTTCACCAACATGCTTTTGAATATTTTTTATTTGTGTAGGCGAAAGATCATCATTAAATATTATTAGTTTAATATTATTAATATTTGAATATAAAATAATCTCATCAATTTTACCTTTACCTATAAAGGTAGCAGGATCAACTTTATTTCGTTTTTGTATAAAAAATTTTTTTATATCATAACCAGCAGTTTGAGAAAGCAACTTTAATTCATCTAATTCACTAATTATTTCCTGTTTATTAACAAAATCAAATTGACATCCTACAGCAACTGTATTAATTAAATTTAATTTATTTTTGGAATCTTTTACCATTAGATAATATCATTTCAATAATAACTAAAATGATTACAATATATAATAAAAATCTCCAAAGCTCATTGCCGTATTTACTAATTTGAATAGATGATAAAATATCATCTTCAATATATAAAAATTTATTTGGAAAATAATTTTCAATTTGTTTTTTATTTAAAATTATATTTTTCAATTCATCAGTATTAATATTTGAAGCTATTTCTATTATTTTTTGATTAGAAGTAGATAGATCGTGAAATCCTTTTTCTGGGATGATAATTAATGGGTCTTTTGTATTAATAATTTTACTATCATTAGAATTTAAATTAAAATAAACAAGTGTGTTCAAAAATGAATTTGGAATTTTAGGGTTCCAATCTATTCCATTAGATAAATTCAAATTATTATATTTATAGGTTGAATAAATCAATTGATTTAAAAAACTTATATATGATCCTTTTATAGGGAAATTTGTCCAGTTTAAATCATTAGAAAAGGCGAATACATCTATAATACCATTATCAATATTAAATCTATTCCAAATGGATTTTTGATTATTTAATTTCAACATCGTATTAATATTTATATTTAATGGTATATATTTATAAAATTCAAGATTGTTATAATTATTATTTAAAAAAGAAATAGCTTTTGAAGTAGTATCAATTTGATTATAAAATGAAGTACTGTTTTGTTTTATTTCATTTTTTAATAGTTCTAAAATTTCATAGAGATAATTTGGAAAATCTATATCATCT
>CAYTPF010000178.1:0-3689 GCA_964439775.1 uncultured bacterium
ATGCTATTTGATATCAAAATTAAATATATTTCTAATAAATTTATTATTATTATTATCAAAAACATCTTCCAATATAGTTACATTTAATTTATAATTAACCATAATTACAATTGATGATCTAGTTCCATATAATGGAGATTTTATAAACATAGGTGACAATAATCGTTCATACTCTATCCCTATCCCAGTATCAGGTAAATCATCATCTTGAGCTATAGTAGTATCTTTTAAAATATTCATTATTGAATCTATATCAGGAATATCTTTTTGAGTTGATTTAGATAACTTATCTTTACCTACTTTAACTTTTGGCCAACCAGTATCTAATAATGCATTACTTAATCCAAAGATACCCGAATTTAGTGGTTTGCAATTATTACTTTTATTAGAGTAATAAAAAAACTCATTAATATTACCAAATATTATATTATACCCATTATATTGATCTTTATCTTTTTTTAAAAGATCTATAAAATCATTATTTGATATATTTTCCGTTAAAAATTTTCGTAATAATATGCCTCTAGATTTTGCTTTTGGTCTATGATTTTTCGGATCTCTATAATTTGTTAAAAGACCTATTTTACCATTTTTAGAGATTCCAAGCCAGGTTCCTAAATATTTTTTATCAATTCCACCAATAATATTAGGATGATCTTTCCAAAAATTTAAATTTTTAGTAGGCCTATCATAAAATTCATCTCTATTCGATGCAATAATTATAGGAAATTTCTTATGATTATAAAGTGAAAGAAGAGTAGTACACATTTTATATTTTATGCTCTACTATTATTTATAATAATTATTATTTAACTAATAAAACTTTCTTTGAAATTGTGTTTGCATTGTCATTCAAACGAATTATATAAAACCCAGATGGGATATCACCTGCATCCCATGTTATAGAATGGAATCCAGGTAGCTGATCCGTATTTAATAACGTTTCTACCTCTTGGCCCAAAACATTAAAAATATTAATCTTAATATTTGACATGCTTGGTAAAGAGTATGATATTGTTGTTGAAGCATTAAAAGGATTTGGATAAATATCAGTTATATTAAATACTGAAGGTAAATCTATTAAATCAAAATTTAAACAAGCTTCACCAATACATTCTTGATTTGAAAATAAATTTTCAACAATATTAAAACTATTATTATATACAGCTGGTATTTCTGGATCTGAATTTGTATAATATACAGTATTTGTTGAATTATCATATAATCTAAACTCAGGGATATCACCAGGAGATAAATATCCAGAAGTTTGATCTGTACCATCATCTATCATTACAGGCACAGTATATCCATTATTATAGTACGGATATGTCCAACCGATACATACATTATTATAAAATGCTCCAATTATATCACAATCTCCATCAGGACACTCCCAAACACCATCATTAGGCCCCACAACAGATCCAGGATCAATATCTACACTCTCTATTTGTATATTCATAAAAAAATAAAAGCCCTGCTGCATAGATTGGTCATAATGCCAATCAACATTGTCAATATCATTAGTACTTGTTAGACTATAAACAAAGCTATATAAAATTAATAATAAACTAGATTTTTTAAACAAATGAACCATCCTTATATACATTAAATTAATTAACTAAAAATTACATTATACATTCTAAATTATACACTACTTTTTTTCTTGCACATAAAAAATTTTTAATAACACTTTCCTATCTAAATTAAGCAATGATGCAAAATATTCTTCAGCATATTTTTTATTTGATGCTTCAATAGAATTCTTTATTTCATCACTATTATATAATTTCAGATAGTATATCACATAACAAAATAACAATTTAATAAATAACTAATAGTTATGTATATCACATATAAAAAAAAACAGCCTAATAAATAGGCTGTTTTTTAATTTTATAATATTATTATTTTTTTAATAAATCATCAATTATTTTAGACCATGATTCAACGCTTCTTGAAGATGGCTCCTTACCATTTATCAAAAACTTAGGTATACCTAGCCTATCCATCCCTTGTGATCTTAAAGAATTAAACTCAGACTTTTCTTTAGCTACCAGATTTCTCACCTTTTCACTATTAAAATCATTTTTTAATTGCTCCGTATCCAATCCTAGTTCTGCAGCTAACTGTATTGGCAAATCAGCATTTTTCCTTAGCTCACTAAAGTTATCAAACATTTTATGAGACATTTCAAAATACTTACCTTGCTCTCCAGCAGCTGTAGCCCATAATGCTGCAGTATACTTTGTATTAGATTCATCTAAATTTCCTCTAGGTGCATTTTTTAATACAAACTGAACTTTACCTTCATATTTTTTCATTATATCATCCATCAAACTGACGGCTTTTCTACAATATGGTCAGTAATAATCAGACCATTCGGTAATAACTACCTTTGCATCTTTAGGTCCTTGATAATAAGAGTCCCCTACAGTTGTTTTGTATGTATAATCTCTTTTCCAAGGTCCAGAAGGCTTTGGTGGTTGTTTTTTATTATTACCTTGATTTTTTGATAATGTAGCAACAGATTTTTCAAGTTTTTTCAATGATGATTCTAAACTATTTAATCTTGCATTTATCTTTTTACTATCTAAATCATTTGATGATTTAGAAGCCTTAGAATCATTGCTTGAGCTTCCCAATGATTCACTTAAATTATCTATCTTATCTTCTAATGCTTTTATTTTTTCACTATTATCTACTGTAGCGTTGCATGAAAAAAGGAAAATTGCCAATGAAGATAGTAAAACTAATCTTAATTTCATTATTACCTCTATTTTAAAATATTAAATTATAATTTTTACAAAACTAACAAACTAAATTTACATCTAATTTATTTTATTAACATCAATTTCTGAACAATATTTTGATTACTTGAATAATCCATAATCTTTACAAAATAAGTTCCACTAGAATTAATGCCAGAATCCCAATTAAAAGTATATTGTCCAATACTATGAAAATTATTTGATTGTATCTGTTCAATCAGCCTACCATTTAAATCAATTATCTCAATAGAATAATTTCCTGACACATTAATTTTATAATCTATTGATATAATTCCATTAAATGGATTTGGATAAAGTTTATTTATAGAAAAATTCAATTGATTATAAATTTCATTTGAAAATAATTCAATATTATATAGTGTATTATTTTTCCAATTATAATCTATTGATGCTTTCAAATCAATAGTACTATTGCTAACATGATCATATAATTTGAAATTAGGTATCTGTCCTTCGTTACAATATCCCAATGTTTTGTCTGTTCCATCAAATCCCATAGCAGGCTGATCAATTATATCTCCATTCCATACTCTAGAACCAACAATATTACCATTACAATAAGTTAGAACTATATTATTATAATTAGCTGGTTCATCATTTATCAATATATTGTGTATAAAATAAAATGCCTGATTTTTAGAAAGATTATATTCAAATTGATTTATTAAATTATTTTCTACATTATTTTTTATATAATCTGTGTTATTCTCTCTAGCATTATCAATATTAAAGCTAAAATCTAAAGGCTCATTAACCAATGCCCAGTATCCTTTTGTTCCCTCAAAAGTATTCAATGTTCCTTCCCAATTTTCATTGATCCTTTGGGCAGCACTTCCTTGACTTATAATACCTACAAATGAATTTTCAACAATATCTGGTAATGCTTCAGTTATAGAT
>CAYTPF010000179.1:0-3673 GCA_964439775.1 uncultured bacterium
TATATCGCGGTTTATTTTGTATCCAAGACAATCTAAAGCAACTGATTCTGATGCAATCATATGATTTGTATTATCTTTCGAACCAAATACTAATGGTCTTATTCCATTAGGATCTCTAAAAGCTATCAGACCATATCCTAAAATAGCAATAATAACAGAATATGCACCCTCAACTCTTTTATGAACCTCAGCAACCGCATCAAATATTATTTTATCATTCAATTGCTTTGAACCATTTTTTTCTAATGAGCTAGCAAAAATGTTGATTAATACTTCAGAATCTGAAGTTGTGTTAATATGTCTAAAATCTTCCGATTGCAATTCATATCTCAATTTTTTCGTATTAACTAAATTACCATTATGCACCAATACAATACCATGAGGAGAGTTAACATAGAATGGCTGAGCTTGAGTTATATCTACAGTACCCGAAGTTGGATATCTAACATGACCTATACCTACATTTCCTTGTAGCCTAATCATATCATTTTCTTCAAAAGCATCTCTAACAAGACCATTTTTTTTATGAATATTTAAAAAACCTTCATCATTAATCACAGCCATCCCAGCAGCATCCTGACCTCTATGCTGTAAAACAGTTAAAGCATTATATATTGATAGAGGTGCTGTTGAATGATCTGATGATATACCTATTATTCCACACATAATTATTATTTCACTATTTTTGTACTATCATTATCTTTTAAAAATGAATCTTCATTATTTTTCTTAACTTTTTTAGGAAATGATGATAAATGTGCATCTACATAAGCATCTAAAATACCATAAAAATATAGACCTACAACCCACCATCCATAAGTATTCCTTTTTGTAATATTTCCTTTACTCCTTAGATGATTAAATTTGGAAACTGCATAGATCTCAGCTCCAACCAAACCAACAAACTTAAAATAATTGCCATTATATAACTGCCCCATACCTGGAATAAATGCAATTTTCCATGCAAAAGATGGATTTTTAACCTTTGATGAATCTATTTCAGTATCCTGACTATACAATTTAGAACTAAATAGAATAACTAATATAAAACTATATAACTTATAATGACGCAATAACATCAATCTCAATATTTACATTTTTAGGTAGTTTAGAAACTTCAACAACAGATCTAGCAGGTGGTCTATTTTTAAAATATTTCTCAAAAATTTGATTAACAATTGCAAAGTTATTTAAATCTGTAATGTAAACAGTACATTTAACAATTTTAGACATATTAGTATCTGCATTTTCCAGTATTGCCTTAATATTTTCAAAAACCTGTTCTACTTCTGTTATGAAATCTTCATCATTTAATTCTCCACTATCAGGTTTTAAACATATTTGACCTGCAGTAAAAATCAAACCATTTGAAATGACTGCTTGTGAATACGGTCCAATTGCTTTTGGAGCATTTCTAGTATTTATTATTTTATTCATCTTCTAAACACCATAAAGGTAAACCTACTTTATTATTCATAACTCTTTTAATTTTTGAATCTGTTTTTTGTATTAAAAATTCACCTGCTGCATATATCTTCATTTCAAATAAGTGCCCTCCATAAGCCTTATATTCAGAATCTGAAAATATAATATGAGAATGAATGAATGGTATACCTTCTTTTAAAGAAATATTTCCATTAAATCCAACAAGCTCATACTCATCAGAAAATATCTTTTTATCATATATCTTAGTATTAATATCATACATACCAATCAACACATCCTCTACAGCCCCAATTCCAGAAATCCAACCAGATGTCAAATTTAACTTTTTCACTAAACCAGTTAATGACTCTATTACTAAATCTCCTGGGGTCATAGAAACATATATATTATCTTGATCAATCAGATGTTTCAAATTCCCACCTTACATCAGGATTCCTACTTGCCTGAGCCTCATTTAATCTCTCAACAGGAGTTGTTATTGGAGCATCTCTAAGTGCCTGCGGATTTTCATCTATCATCTTATCAAGCTTAATTAATGCATCAGCAAAATCATCTAATGTTGTTTTAGATTCTGTTTCTGTAGGCTCAATCATCATTGCCTCAGGAACATTCATTGGAAAATATATAGTTGGCGAATGAAAACCCTCATCTAAAATACCTTTTGCTATATCCAAGACTTTCATTCCTCTTTTTTTCTGCTTAACACCTGATATTACAAATTCATGCATAATTCCATCTGAATATGGAACATCATAATGATCTTTTAATCTATGCTTTAAATAATTTGCATTCAAAATTGCATTTCTTGTCATTTCTTTCAATCCGGATTCACCCAACATTTTAATATAAACATATGCCCTTACTAACACACCAAAATTTCCAAAATAACCATGTAATCTACCTATTGAATTTGGATAGTCTGAGTTCCAAAAATAAGTTCCATCTTCTTTTTTATCTACCATTGGAACGGGTAAGTATGGAATTAATTTTTCTACCACACCTATAGGTCCAGAACCTGGCCCTCCACCTCCATGAGGCGTTGAAAAGGTTTTATGAGTATTTATATGAGTTATATCAAATCCCATATCAGCAGGTCGTACCAATCCAATTAATGCATTTAAATTTGCACCATCCATATACATCAAACCATCAATATCATGAACAAGCTTAGTGATTTCTTTTATATTATCTTCAAATAATCCCAAAGTATTTGGCTGAGTTAACATCATCCCAGCAACACTATCATCTAATTTTTCTTTCAAATCATCTATATCAACTCTACCTCTACTATCACTCTTAACTATTTTTGTTTTATAACCTACCCTAACTACCGTAGCAGGGTTTGTGCCATGTGCAGAATCTGGAACTAAAATATATTCTTTGTTATTTCCTTTGCATGTATGATACTTCTTCATAACCATTGCACCAGCTAATTCACCTTGAGCGCCAGCACTTGGCTGAAGAGTAAACCTTGACATCCCAGTAATTTTCTTTAAAATGTCTTCGAGATCAAATAACAACTTCAATGCTCCTTGAGCAGTTTCTACAGGCTGATCAGGATGCAAACCCTTAAAACCATCTAGACTAGATAAAACCTCATTAATTTTGGGGTTATATTTCATAGTACAAGAACCCAATGGATAAAATCCTTTATCAATATGATAATTCTTCGTAGACAAGTTAACATAATGCCTAACAATTTCAGATTCTGATACTTCCGGTAAGTTTGCCGGTTGCTTTCTTATAAATTCATCATCTATAACTTTTCTCAAATCAATCTCAGGAACATCGCATTTAGGAACACTTGTTCCTCTTACGCCTGGATCACTTTTTCCAAATATTGTATTAGTTTTTTTCATTTTCCACTCTATTATAAATTAATTTTTTACCAAAATTCAATGCCTCAGGAAGCAATTTAGCATCCTTCCCTCCAGCCTGAGCAAGATGAGGTTTTCCGCCTCCTCCACCATTCATTTTACTTCCAACTTCTCTAACAATTTCACCTGCATTAAACATATCAAGCAATGAATCAGACACTGAGCATAAAACAACTGGCTTATCTTTATTTGTCATACCAATTAAAGCTATACCATTATTTTTGAGTTTATTTCTAATCTGGTCACCAAGATCTAATACATTTCCAGCAAAATCAATTTCATCAATTACTACTGTATATCCATTGATATCTTTAGATTTTTCCATAATTTTATCTACAATGTTATTACCG
>CAYTPF010000180.1:0-3672 GCA_964439775.1 uncultured bacterium
AAAACAATTAATACAGACTCTAGCATCAAATATTAATAAATATGCTATACTAATAACAAATGAGATGGGCAAGCCTATAGCTGAATCTATAGCAGAAATAAAAAAATGTATACTTTTATGTAATTATTACTTAGAAAACAGTGAGAGATATTTAAAATCTACATTTATAGATTTAGATACTCAGATTGCAGAAATAAAAAATGAACCTTTAGGGGTCCTATTAGGAATTATGCCATGGAATTTTCCATTTTGGCAAGTCTTTAGATTTTCTATTCCATCGATAATGGCAGGAAATTCTGTGATGATTAAACATGCACCTAATACCTTTGGATGCGGAGAGTTGATTTCTGAAATTTTTGTTGCATCCGGTTATCCAAAATATCTGTTCACATCATTAATTATTAATCATGATCAAGTGGAAAGTATTATAGCAAATAAAAAAATTCAAGCGATATCATTAACTGGAAGTGATAAGGCAGGGTCAGCAGTTGGTAAATTGACTGGAAAATATATAAAAAAATCTCTTTTTGAATTAGGAGGTTCTGATCCATTTATCGTTTTCCCTGATGCAAATGTAAAATTAGCAGTACAAGATGCTATTTCAGCAAAATTTCTAAATGCAGGTCAAAGTTGTATCTCACCTAAAAGATTTTTTATTCATGAAAATATTTCAAATCATTTTATAGATAATATGATTAAAAAACTTAGATTATTAAAAATTGGTAATCCTGAAAATATAGAAACTGATATAGGTCCATTGTCAAAAAAAGAATTTGTAGATAAAATTAATGATCAAATTGATAAATCAATAAATTTAGGTGCTAAAATAATTTATAGAGATACCAGTACCTTTGATAGTGGATATTTTATGTCGCCTATTATAATAGAAATTACAAATTTACTCGTTCCAATTTTTCAAGAAGAGGTTTTTGGTCCTGTTGTATCAATATATAAATTCAGTAATAATGATAACATATTAGATTTGGCGAATGATACTGATTTTGGACTTGGCGCTAGTTTGTGGACTAATGATAAACAAATAATTAATAAATTTAAAAACAATATAAATTCTGGTGCATTATTTATAAATGGTATGACAAAGTCAGATCCTAGGATTCCTTTTGGTGGAATTAAAAAGTCAGGATATGGTAGAGAGCTCTCAATAGATGGTATAAAAGAATTTGTAAATGTAAAAACAATAGTCATGAATAAAAAAGAGGTGGATAATGTCTAAATTAATTTTAATAAGACACGGACAGTCAACATATAATGAAAAAAATTTATTTACAGGTTGGGCAGATGTTGAATTAACAGAAAAAGGAACTAATGAGGCAGTAAGCGCTGCTCCATTGATTGAGCATATTAAATTTACGCATGCATTTACTTCGCAACTAAAGCGAGCTCAAAATACGTTAGATATAATATTAGAAAATATTAATCAAAATATAAATATTGTAAAAGATGTAGCACTAAACGAAAGAGATTATGGTAGTTTGATTGGTCAAAATAAAGAAGAGGCTGCTATGAAATATGGTAAAGATCAAGTTCAGGTATGGAGAAGAAGTTTTTCTACGCCACCACCAGAAGGTGAATCTTTAGAAATGACAGCTAAAAGAACAATTCCATTTTTTAAAACTAATATAGAATCATTATTATTTGATGATAGTAATAATATTATTGTGTCTGCACATGGAAATTCTATTCGTTCTATTGTTATGTATTTACATGATTTATCAAGTGATGAAATATTAAAAACTGAAATTGGATGGTGTGAACCATGGATATATGACTTTAAAAATGGTGATCTCGTTTCATTTAATATCATACCTAGACCTGGAGATAAATCAAAAAGTAGTTTAAAAAGCTATCCTGAAACAATTCAATTGAAAAAATAATTTTAATGTTACAATTTGTTTAATGAAGTTTATTACGTGATTATTGCGAATTAGCATATATTTAGAAATGAATATTTATAAACAAATAATTCTATCATTCCTTTCATTGAACGTACTGTTATCTAGTTGTGTAACATTTAATGTAGATATTTCTAATGCAGATATTCCCGATGGTAATTATATAGTTCTTATGAATGGTAGTTGGAATTCATGGGGATGGGGATATGAATTAGAGCAAACTGAAGTTGAAAATATTTTTTCTGGAACTTTTTGTGGTTTTAATAACGGCGATTATCAATATGTCCATTCCATTACAGGAGATTTTGACTCTTGGTCTGGTTGGGGTATTATTGGTAATCCACCATTAGGAAGTGATTGTGATTTTAATCCCAATGATAGTTATCAAAATTATGGTTTTACTGTTAATAATGAAAATTTAAATATTCCATTAAATTTATGGAATTGTTGTGGTACAAATTATTGCTCCGATTGGGAGGGATGTTACTCAGGTTCAATACAATCAAATGATTCATATTTATATGGTAGGTTTGAGGTTAGAATGAAATCTGCCGAAGGTGATGGATTAGTAAGCTCATTTTTTACATATAATACAGATTGGATTGATGAACTTGGAAATTTAAATTGGAATGAAATAGATGTTGAAATGACAGGAAATAGAGATAGTTCAGTTCAATTTACAACTCATCACCCTGGTGAACCTAATTCATGGTCCTATGGAGAAATTATAGATGTTGATTTTAATCCTCATTCAGAATTTCATAATTATGCATTTGAATGGACTCCAGAATATATTAAATGGTTTGTAGATGATATAGAGGTATATGAGCAAAATCAGGCAATCGTTGATGATTTAGTTTATTCACAAAAAATATGTATGAATTTGTGGCCTGCTATTTGGGAAAGTTGGGTAGGAGAGTGGGATGAGAATGATATTCCAAAACATGTATATTATGACTATGTAAAATATTATGAATATTCTCCTGGTAATGGTAACCATGGAACTGATAATGATTTTTTGTTTAGTTGGTTTGATGATTTTAATTATTATGATAATTCTATTTGGTCAGATATTTCTAATGGGACCTTTAATGGCAATCTATGCTCTTTTTCGTCATCAAATACTAATTACTATAATGGTTATTTAATTTTAACTCTAACGGATATAAGTGAAAATCTTGAATGTAATCAAATTGATGGTGATATTAACAGTGATGCAGTTTTAGATGTTTTGGATTTGATTATTATGGTTGAAATTGCATTATCGGATTCCTTTGCAGATATTCAAATATGTGAGTATCTAGCATCTGATAAAGATTGTAACCAAATTTTAAATATTATTGATTTAGTGCTATGGGTTGAATTTATTATTAATTAAAAAACCAATTCCATAAATTAAAAGTTTCTTTTGAGTCTTTAACTTTAAAGTATGTTTTTTGTGAAATTATATCTGTAATTTTATCGGATTCAATAAAATCATCATCATAAACAATAGTTGCTGTTTCATTATCAAAATTTACTATGCATGAGTTGATTCCTTTTACATTAATAATTGAATCATAAACTGCTTTTGGACAGCTTTCTGAACACATCATTCCATCAATTTTATAAATTGATGTCACTTCAGCTGAATATAATATTGAAAAAAGAGATATAATTAAAAATTTCATATTTTTGTCCTTTTATAACGATATATATTAATATATAATTTAAATAATAAAATTTATAAAAATACTATTTGAAATTTTAAAATAATATG
>CAYTPF010000181.1:0-3624 GCA_964439775.1 uncultured bacterium
ATCTGCAACTCTAATATCATATCCGTATGATGAAACTCCGTATGATATTATTCCTTTACGAATTTGTTTAGATTGAAAAGGGCTAATCATACTCATATCATTAGACATTTTTTCAATCCATTTATCATTTTTTATTGACATTTTATTGTATTTTCTTATCTAATTCTTTTAAAATAATTCTTTTAATGCTTTCTACATTTCCATCCCTTACATAGGCACCTGCAGCATATTTATGACCACCACCATTAAAAATTGAAGCAATATCATTAATAACAACATCTTGAGATCTAAAATTAAGCTTCACATCATTTGTACTTACTTTTCTAATCAAAAAAGCTACTTCCACCGTATCTATTGCACGCATATAATCAGTAATACCATCCAAATCATCTGATGTAGCATTGTATTTTTGTAAAATTTGATCATCTAAATAGGACCATACTACCTGTCTATCATTTGCAAAATTAAGATTACGTATAACATATCCTAATAATTCTACATGAGCTAAGGTGTTTGCATCATAAATTTTCTTTTGAATAGAATAAGAATCTACACCAGAATCAATTAAATTTGCCGCCATAATATGGGTATCGGTAGTTGTATTCTCATATTTAAATGAACCTGTATCACAGATTAATGAAACATATAGTGGTGTTGCAATATTTTCAGGAATTTTATCTTTATATTCTATTTCTTTTAAATATTTCCAAAATACATACCCAGTAGCTGGAGATTCCATATCAACCAAAACATAAGTATATAGTTCTTGATGTAATAATGGATGATGATCAAAGCAAAGAGCAGGGACCTTACCTTTTGCTTTTTTACCCAATTCCATCAATCTTTTATAATCACCGATATCAAATGCTATTAAAAGATCACTGCCCTCTATCCATTTATCTAAATCATTACTATATATATATATAGAATTATCAGGGTCTAAAAATGTAAATTTAGGTGGAGTTGGTGATGAATTAATAATTCTACAATCAATTCCTTTAGATGATAAATAATGGTAAAATGCCAGTTCAGTGCCTAAGCCATCTCCATCAGGATTAACGTGAGTAGATAGAATAACACGTTTCTTCTTATTCAAAATTTGCTCTAACTGCTTGAATGATATATTTTTATTTGATGACATTTTCTATGACTAAATTTAAGCCTAAATAGTAACTACTAAAAATAAATATAACTAATGATAATAAAGATTGGTACAAGTATAGTAACAGACCATATCATATAACCAAAGAAACTTGGCATATTAATATTATTTTCTTCAGCGATACTTTTAACCATAAAATTAGGAGCATTTCCAATATAGGTCATGGCTCCCATAAAAACTGCACCGCAAGATATTGCCAATAAAGTTGTTTCAAGAGTACTCATTAATTCTAAAGCATCTCCTCCAGCAGTATTGAAGAAAACTAAATATGTAGGAGCATTATCAAGAAAACTTGACAATATTCCTGTTAACCAAAAATACATACTATTTATAGGCAATTTTGTTGATTGATCTGTAACTAAATTAATTATAAAGGCTAAAGAGCCATTTTGACCTGCTTTTAAAATTGCAATAGCAGGAATAATTGTTATAAAAATACCTGCAAACAACTTTGCTACCTCAACAATAGGAAACCACGTAAATGAATTTGCCTCTCTAACATTATTTGCAGTCAACTTTAAACTCAACAATGTTATTACGATTAATATAATATCTCTAATAACATTTTGCAAAGCAAGATGAACTCCAAAAATAGTAAAATCTAAATGAGGATTCCAAAATCCACTTAAAAGAACAGCAGATACAACTCCAAGTAAAAAAACAAAATTAATTTTCCCTTCAATAGATAAATCAATTTTACTAGTTGGTGGTTTCTGATCAAACTCCTTTTTAAAATAAAAAGAATCCACAAAATAAAATATAAATAGTAATAAAATTGATACTATTACCATTGGTACAAATAACGCTTTTGTGGTCCAAAAGAAACTAACACCTTGTAAAAAACCTAGAAACAGCGGAGGATCACCCAAAGGAGTTAATGAACCACCAACATTTGCTACCAAAAAAATAAAAAATACGATGACGTGTGTTTTATTTTCCCTCCAAGCATTAGCTCTAATCAATGGTCTTATAAGTAGCATCGCTGATCCAGTTGTTCCCATCCATGAAGAAAGGGTAGTTCCAATTAAAAGAATTATAAAATTCAATTTAGGCGTCCCAACAAGGTTTCCTTTTATACATATTCCCCCACCGACAGTATATAAAGATAATAACAAGACTATAAATGGAATATATTCAAGCAAAATAACATGCAAAAACTCATAAAAGGCTAAATTAAAAGAGTAGTTATAAATAAAAGGAATGATAAATAACAAAGCCCAAAACAATGATATTTTTCCAAAATTATGATGCCAAAATTTTTCTGCAACCAATGGTACAATTGCTATTGATAATAAAATTCCTATAAATGGAATTATATATAACAAGCTCAAACTGGCACCATCAACACCATGATGTGAAGAGCCCTCACCAGCTATTAATGTTGAAAATAAAAATATGTGTATTAAAATATATTTCATCAATGCTATAATCCTAAATATTTTTTTTAAAAATTTATATGGATAATTTAATAAAATTTATTATTACATTCTGAGTAGAATGATAACATTTTTTTTAACATTTGGATTGCTAGTTTTCATTATAATCATAATGTCAATTGGTATTTTATTTGCAGATAAAGAATTAAAGGGGTCTTGTGGAGGTGTTTCTAAATCATGTGATTGCACTACAATTCAAAAGAAAATATGCTCATTCAAAAGCAATATCACTTCTTAGATGATTATATCCATTTGAATAATCTATAGAATAACTATCAGGATTACCTGATATAAAAATAGCTTCTATAGAATTATTTTTATTAACAAAATCTAAACCTTTTTCTTTACCCATCACTAATAATCCAGTCGCATATGCATCAGCTATCAAACAATTATCAGCAATTACTGTAACACTAACAGTGTTGTGATCTATAGGATAACCATTCAATGGATTTAAAATATGAGAATAGTATTTACCATTATAAAAATAAAAATTTCTGTAGGTTCCACTCGTGGCAACAGCTTGATTTTCTATAGATAAAATATTAATAATTTCATTTTTGATAAATGGATTTTGAATACCTATCTCCCATGACTTGTTATTATTCGTTCCCATACACAATACCTCTCCACCAATCTCTATCATAAAACTATTAATGCCTTTTGATAATAAATATTTACCTACAATATCAACACCATATCCTTTCGCTATCGCATTAAAATCTATTTTAGTATATTCATTTTTAATAATACTGTTATTTTTTATTTTTATTTTTTTTAAGCCTATTTTTTTGAGAATATTTTCAACTTCAAATTTGTCTGGTATTTTAACTTTTTCAGATTTTGAATCAAAATTCCATAATTTAATCAGAGGTGAAATTGATGGATCAAAATAATGCGATGTATTATTATAAATATCTATACTGGTATTTAAAACTTCTTTAAAATGATTTGAAATATAAATTGTATCTTTATCTGATTTATTAATCCTATTGATTTCAGATGAATCAATGTAAGTTGAAAAAA
>CAYTPF010000182.1:0-3622 GCA_964439775.1 uncultured bacterium
TTTTTTGAACTAATAAAGTCTGATGAGAATCCAGATAAAGAACTATACTTCAGTTTTTCAAATCATTATAGTATTGATAATGAATACGAGGCATTCAATTTATATCGTACGGATATTGATGAAACAGAAAATAATTATGAAGCTGATTTTAATTTCAAATCTCCTATAAACGATAAAAGTAAATTTGAAATTGGTTATGATGGACGTTTCTTAGATACATCTGAAAAAATGGATTTTGAATTATCTGGTTTAAAAGGAATAAACGATTTTTCAATGAAAAGAAGTATAAATGGATTTTTTGGTGAATATCAGTATAAAATAAATGATAAACTTAGTATTAAACCAAGCTTAAGAATTGAATTTGTTGATAAAAAAATTCAATTTGAAGTAAAAGATACTACAATCAACGATATATCAAATGAATCTACTTCAGCATATGTAAGCCTATTAAGACGGGATGGTAGTAACTTAACGGAAGTTAATGAAATTAATACATTCCCAGATTTACATATATCATACAATATAACTGATAAAAAAAGTATTCAATTTGGAATTAGTAGAAGGATAGAACGTCCAGCTGGAGGCTCTCATGGCTCATGGGGTCAATTAAGGCCATTCCCTAGAAATGTATACAATGATAGCTTCATTTTTATTGGAGAACCAACTCTTGAACCAGAATTTTCAACACAATATGAAATAAATTATAAAAGTCCAATACCAATGGGATTCTTCTATACAAGTTTATATTATAGAAATGTTACTAATTCCATTGAATGGTATAATGATGGTGAATTAGGAGCGAATATTATAACTTTCCAAAATGCTGAAGAAGCAACTGATATTGGAATTGAAACATTTATGATGGTAATGGGACAAACCATAGGCGGAAGTTATAATATAAATGAACTAAATGATGGTTCAAATGACTATCAATTAAATGGTAAAAATGAAAGATTATCAGCATACATGAGAATAAATTTACCAGAAGAATATATAAATATTTTTGGATTTGAATTTGGCTTTTACTATATGAAACTTAAAACACCTGGAGGTACTTTATTTGGAGATAAGGGTACAATTTGGGCTAATACTGGAATATCAAAAGCATTATTAGATCAACGCTTAACCTTATCTGCTAGTGTAGATAATATTTTTGACCAGGGTGGATTTCAAATGCTTGTTTCTGAACCTATTGGTTATTCAAATGGTACTGAAGTTTTGCAATTTAATGATGTATATTCTTCTAGAGGAGGAAGAACCTTTTCAATAAATATCAAATATAATTTTGGTAAAATGCAAGATGAAAAAAGGAAAAAGAGAGACCAAGGTTTTAGAGGTAGTGATGGTGTAAATATGGATATGGGTTACTAAAATGATTAAATTTAAAAAATGAACTATATAAAAATATTTATATCATTATTAACCATTACTTCCTATATCTTTTCTCAGTTTACCGATGTTAAAATCAATCTTAATAAGGATCGGTTACAGAAATCTATAAATAATGAATTAGATAATTTTGAAACTACAATAGAAAACTATATTTTAAATTCAGAATTTGCACCTGATGCAATGGATATTGATTTTTATATAGAGTTTTTATTTGTTTTTGAAGGAATTTCAGATAAAGGTAATCAAAAACTATTTAATACTCAAATACTTGCTACAAATGGTTCTGATCAACAATTTTTTTCAAAGGGTGTTGAATTTTCATACTATCCTGGTCAAAGTCTATTCTATAATTCTCAATTTGAATCTCTTAGATCTCTTATTGATTATTATTGCTTAATGGTTATAGCAGGAGATCTTGATACATATGATTTTTTAGGTGGTGAAAAATACTATAAAATTGCTGAAGATATAGCTCTTAAAGGTAAAGAATCTAGTTATAATAGAGGCTGGGATGATAGAAAAAGCAAATCTGAATTTATAAAATCAAATCACTCTTTAAGAAAGGCTAAGCTTTCTTTTTTTATTGCAAATGATTTGTACAAAACAGAGGATAAAAACATCATAAAATATTTAATTGATTTTCATAAATCAATAATGGATGTTGACAATGAAATTGGTAGCGATAAAGATACTAAAATATTTTTAAAATCTCATTCCAAAACAATTGGACTTTTACTAAGCAGTGAATCTATGTACTCAGAAATACTTGATTTAATTTATTATTACGATGATCTGAATGAAACTTTAAATAGCTTTATTCCTAAGAATTATAAAAAATAATATGAAAAAAAAAATACTCAATTTTTATATTTTTCTTGCAATATTCACTTCATTTCTTTTATCAGAAAAAAATTCTGCAAGTATTAGAAAAGAAATTACAACACAGAATAAAGAACTTGATAAATTGAGAAAAGAAATCAATTTAGTAGAAAAAAACTTAAATAAAAAAATAAAACAAGCAATCTCTACAACTGAACTTTTAATAAATCTTGAAAATAAAATTTTGCTTACTGAAAAATTAATTAAATCGTTAAAAAAAGAAGAACGGTATATGGGTGAGCTAATTGAAATGACTAAAACTAGTATTTCAAAAAAAGAATCGTATATGCTTATAATAAGAGAACAGATGTCTAAAAGAGCTATTCATATATATAAAAATGGAATCCCATCTTTAGCAGAAACAATATTGACTTCAAAAAATTGGAATGAAATAATCTACAGAACAAAATATCTAAAAGTTATAACAGAGTATGAAAAACAAATGATTAGTGAAATTAAAACTATTCTTAATGAATTAAATTTTGAAAAAACTAATTATGAATCAGCCTTAAATAAAAAAAAGCGCCTAAGGAATGAACACCAAATTGAATCAAAAAAATTAGACAGAGATAAAAAGAAAAAAAATGATTATTTAGCTCAAATAAAAAAAGATAGAACTAAACTTCAAACTGAATTAAAAGAAAAACAAAATCTATTTAAAGAAATAGAAACCTTAATTTCTAAACTTCAAAATGATGAAAATGAAATGAAGAAAAGAGAAAAAGAATTAGCTAAGATACGATCCGAAAAGAAAAAATCTACTATTGGTAATTTTGCATCACTAAAAGGTAAAATGCCTTGGCCAGTTGAGGGAAAAATAATTGCTCATTTTGGTGAACAAAAAAATTTAGAACTTAATACGGTAACAGAAAATTCTGGAATAGATATTAAAGTTATGCCAGGTACTGCTGTTGAAGCAATTTTAGATGGAATGATAACAACAATAACTTATTTAAGAGGATATGGAAATTTAATAATAATTGATCATGGAGGTGGTTATTTTTCTGTTTATGCTAACATTGAAAAAATATCTTTTGCTGAGAATGATTATATACAACAATATGATATCTTAGGTTATATTCCTGATGATAAAAATAATCAGTCTCGATTACATTTTGAAATTTGGGGTAATAATATTAAGCTAGATCCAGAAAAATGGTTAAAGAAAAAATAAATGTTTTATAAAAATTTAATTATCAATAAGCATTTTCAAGATCTAATTAAAAATAACATCAAAAAAAATAAGGTGCCTCATGCACTTTTATTATATGGTAATAATGGCACTGGCAAAGAAGGGCATGCAATTGAACTAGCAGCAACACTAAACTGTAAATCAAAAATTAATTATGAA
>CAYTPF010000183.1:0-3619 GCA_964439775.1 uncultured bacterium
CCAGCAGAAAAATGCGTTGAATCAGATGAAAGAACCATACCTTTATACCCGTTATCTTTAACATGCATTAGTGTTTCAGCAATTGTTTGCATTAAAGAACCATCTATTGGATTAAAATTAGATTGAAGTACTGAATGAAACTCAACCCCAGCCACACCATCACCTAAATCAACGATAGATGCCGACCAATTTTTGTTAATTAATAGGCCTTGATCTTTTTTAGATTGAAATGTAAAGCTATTATCAAATATTTCTAATTCTTTATAACTTGACGTTTGAAAATCATAAAAGTGTTTTCTACCTTCTTTTAAAGTGTAAAAGCTTTTTATATCAGATTCTAACATTTTATTAATCCAATCAGGAATATTTTTCCTATCATCTTTCATTCTATTAATAGTTTTTTCAAAACCTAATATATCCCATACCTCAAAAGGACCAACTTCCCAACCAAAGCCCCATTTCAAAGCATTGTCAATACTTACAATATCATCAGATATATCATCAGCTAAATAAGCTGCATACAATAATGTCTGTGAAAAAACCTCCCAAGTAAATTCTCCTGCTACATCTTGTGCATTTACAAGCGCTTTTAGCTTTGATGAAAGATTAGTATTTTCTCTAGCAAGTCCAACCCCACTATATCTTTTTTTATTTTGTGGAGAATATTCCATCGATTCAAAATCTAATGAATGAATTACTCCTTTATCAATTTTTTTATAAAATCCTTGCTTTGATTTTTGACCTAACCATCCATTGTCTACCATTGTCTGTATATAATCAGGCAATTCAAACATATCTCTATAAATATCATTCTCACCTTTATCATATGCAGTTTTAGCAACATATGTAAATGTATCTAAACCAACTATATCTGCAGTTCTATAAGTTGCACTTTTTGGCCTACCAATTAGCGTACCAGTTAAACCATCAACATCTTCTACAGAAAGCTTTTTGCTAGCTGTTTCTTTCAATGTAACCATCATTCCAAAAACACCTATTCTATTTGCAATAAAATTAGGTGTATCCTTAGCAAATACAACCCCCTTACCTAAAACTTCCGTTAAAAAATTTGCAATTAAAGAAATATATTCTTTTTTAGTTTTAGAACTTGATACAATTTCTACAAGTTTCATGTAGCGAGGAGGATTAAAAAAATGTGTAACAAAAAATCGTTCCTTAAAAGATTCAGACATACCATCTGTTAGCTCTCTTACAAGCAATCCAGAAGTATTACTTGTAACGATGGCATCATCTTTCAAATATGGTGATATTTTTTTATAGAGATCCTGTTTCCATTCTAATTTTTCAGCAATAACTTCAATTATCCAATCACATTTTTTTAAGCTATCAAGATGATCATCGTAATTTTGTGGTATGATGTTTTTTGAATTTTTTGGACTATAAAATGGAGCAGGTTTTAATTTTTCACAAAATTCTATTCCCTTTTTACATAAATCTTGATTCATATCAAATAAATAGACTTGATACCCAGCATTAGTTAAATGAGCAGCTATTTGACTTCCCATAACACCAGAACCTAAAACTGCAACATTTTCAATTTTTTTAGACATAATATCCTCTATAATTTATATTTTTTCTATTATGGTAGCTATACCCATACCTGTACCTATACACATAGTAGCTAAGCCATATTTACATTCATTTTGATTCATTACATTCATCAATGTGATTAAGATTCTAGCTCCTGAACAGCCAAGTGGATGTCCTAAAGATATAGCACCACCATTTACATTGATTTTACTTATATCCCAATTTCCTTTACGTATCACATATAGCGATTGAGCAGCAAAGGCCTCATTTAATTCTATATAATCAATATCATTCATTGTTAAACCTGCATTTTTTAATGCTTTTTCTGTAGCTGGTAGAGGTCCACTTCCCATTGTTTTCCAATCAACACCTGCAATAGCTCTACTAACGACCTTAAATTTTGGAGCATAACCTAATTCTTCACATTTTATATTACTCATTAAAAGTAATGCAGATGCTCCTAATGAAATTGGACTCGAAGAAGCTGCAGTTACAGATCCATTTTCAACAAAAGCCGGATCAAGACTTTTTACTTTGTTTTCATCTGGTTCTCTTGGACATTCATCTTTAGATATAATAGAACCATTAAATTTAATAGGTACAACTTCATTATCAAATCTTCCATCTTCCCAAGCATTTAAAGCTTTTTTGTGCGAACTAATAGCAAATGAATCTTGATCTTCTCTAGATATATTAAGATCATTAGCTAAATTTTCAGCAGTCTCACCCATTCCTATATAGAATTCCTGCTCATATAGAGTTGGATTAAAACTAGGTGCAAAACCGCCCATAGGAACTGCAAACATATCTTCTACTCCTGCGGCAATTCCAGTTTCAATATCACCAGATATGATTGCTTGACAAATTTGATGGACCGAATCCATTGACGAACCACAAAACCTGTTTACAACTTTTGCACAAGATTCTTTTGGTATACCAGCAAGCAATGAAACTGCTCTCCCCAAAAGCATTCCTTGAGGCCCTTCAGGGAAAGCACATCCTAAAACCAAATCCTCAATATCTTCCTTTGATACAAAATCATTTCTTTCAAGTAAAGCTTTAACAACTATAGAACATAAATCATCAGGTAATATACCTATTAGTTCACCATCTTTTTTCCCAATAGGACTTCTTAATCCATCAACTAATACTGGAAATATTTCATTTGCCATTTAATTCTCCTAATCTAAATAATATTCTTTTTTTACATACAAGACATCAATTATATCTTGTTTGAGTTTTATTATATCATGTCTAACTTCCAATTCATTCAATCTATCATTAAACAAACTTAGTCTCTTTTTATCTTTCTCATCTAAATTTCTAAGAACGTTTCTACAATTAGTTACAAATTCATTATATCTATTAAATACGCTTGCATTCATAACTGTTAACATATTTTTATATTTTTCCGTATCGGTATTTAATGCTTTAACACGCTTAAATCCGGTATCCATAATTGAAAGACAAATAACCATATCAGCAAACGGCTCAAGCACCCATTGCTCATTTTTAAAATCTTGACCATATTTTAAAATCAGCTCGTTTAAAGTAAACAATAAAGCAGTTCTACAAAATTCAATAATATTGCATGATTCTTTCATATCTGAATTATCAATTTGAACTAAGTTTACCCAACTATCATTTTTATATCTTGACATCATGTTTCTTATAGGCAATTCTTCAAGAATTGATTTTTTTAAAGTATAGCCACCAATAATAAGACGATTAATCTCATTTGTTCCTTCAAATATTCTATTTATTCTTTCATCTCTATACGTAACAGCAAATCCATACTCTTCAATAAATCCAGCACCACCTAAAATTTGAACACCATCGTCAACATTTTTCCAAAGAGCTTCTGATCCAATAATTTTAGATATAGAAGCTTCTATAGCATGATCTTCTATAGATTTCTGCAATATTTCAAAATATTTATCATCGTCACATGAAATATTTTCTAAAGACTTATCAATGGAACCAGCTGTCATATAAACTACAGAATCAGCCTCCCAAGAACGAATCACCATATCAGCAAATTTCTTTTGTAGCATACCAAACTTTGAAA
>CAYTPF010000184.1:0-3599 GCA_964439775.1 uncultured bacterium
TTGATTAATATCAATATAAGTTTTTCTTAAAGTACCGACAGCATGAGTTAATGGCTCCTTAAATTTAGAACCATAAAAATTTTCATCAAAAAAATGTTCGCTATTTAATAATACATGTAAAACAGGCTTTATTTCATAATTATTTTGAAGCATAATTTGAGCAAGCTGCTCCACAACTTCTTCATTTGGATTCTCATACAAAAACCACTTATATAATTTTTCACATATAAAATAAGCAGTTTGTTCTTGTTCAAAAATTATATCAATTATATCATATGCATTAAAATTTCCAGTTTGACCTAAAAAAGTTTTCTGACCATTATCAAATCTACTTGGATTAAAATATGTATTAAGTCCATCTGTTTGATAGCCTGTCAAACCTCTTGCCGCTTCTATTACATCATTTTGTGAATAATTTCCTTCTCCCATTGTAAATAATTCAAGAAGCTCTCTAGCAAAATTCTCATTAATTGCACCAACTCTGTTTTCCATATTATCAAGCCATACCATCATTGCTGGATCAAATGTAATATTGGTTACTAAATCTTTAAAATTACCTAATGCATTTTCTCTCATAGTTTTATTCTGATAATACATAGCAGGTGGATATGTTACAGTCTCTAATGAAGTTGCAAAATGATCATGCCAAAATAAAGTCATTTGCTCAACTATAGAGGTTTGATTATAAAATATTTGATCTATCCACCAATAACCTAATTCTGTTCCTTGTATATCATATACAAACAACAATGAATCAATTTGATCACTAGTATAATTTTGATAATTTGGAACAGGATGGTTCACCCATTCACCTGGAGGTGAGGGTTCTTCTATATCTCTTAAAAGATATTCAACTGCATTATCAATATTCATAACAGATATATTATTAATTTCTTCAATAGTTGGACCTACTATTGTTCTTCTTAATAAGTGAGCAGTTTCAGATAAACTTATTTCTCTTGAAAGGGGGGTTAGATTTGTTGAAGTTATAATTCTAGGTGCTTCAAAATATTGATATTCAAAATCAAAATTTTGTACATTAAACAATTTTAAATCTTTAATTTTTATAGAGACATCAGAATTTTCTAAAAAATATTTAAATTGATTTATACTTTTTAGATTATCTTCATTTATAATTCTAATGTTTGATGAAAACAAAAAACATATAGATATAAAATAAAATACTTTTTTCATGAAACAATTTACGTAGAAATTATAGCTAGTTTAAAAAAAATCCTAAATATTGCTAAATCGCAACATTCTAAATTCTAAAAATTGATTTATTCCCTACTTTATTCTAAATAAAATAATTTTAATGAATTATAGAATATCCCTCATCTAACTCATGCAAAATAAATCCCCACTTTATTGCAATCTCACGAATAACTTGGCTAGTTGGCTTCCCTGCACCATGTCCAGATTTAGTAAACACTTGTAATAAAATTGGATTATTACCATTTTGTTTTTCTTGGAATGAAGCAGCTAATTTATATGAATGAAGAGGAACAACACGATCATCATGATCTGCAGTAGAGATAATCATAGAAGGATATTCTATACCCTCACTTACATTATGAATTGGAGAATAATTGTATAAAAATTCAAATTGCTCTGGATCATCAGAGCTACCATATTCAGGAATCCATGCCCAACCAATTGTAAATTTATGATATCTTAGCATATCCGCAACTGGAACTGAGCAATCAACTACTTTGAAAATATCTGGTCTTTGCAAAGCACAAACTGAAACTAATAGGCCTCCATTACTACCACCTCCAATTGCCAATTTATTAGGATTAGTGTATTTATTATCAATTAGATATAAAGCAGCATTAATAAAATCATCAAATACATTTTGTTTGTTTTCTAACATGCCTCCTCTATGCCAATCTTCACCATACTCATTACCTCCACGAATACCTGGTAAAGCAATAATTCCACCAGCTTCAAGCCATGTCAATCTAGATAAAGAAAAATAAGGGGTTAAACCAGCATTAAAACCTCCATATCCATATAGATATGTTGGATTTGATCCATCTTTTTTTATATTATTATTATATATAATAAATATGGGAATTTGTGTACCATCTTTACTAGAATAAAACTTTTGTTCAACCGTATATTTTGAATTATCAAAATTCATATCAGCTTCCCAATAGACCTCAGATTTACCACTATCTATATTTAACTGAAAAATTGAAGTAGGATATAAAAAGGAAGTAAAACTATAAAAAACATCTGAATCTCTCCAATCAGCAGATATTCTTAAAGAACCTTTACTAGGCAAGCTAATATCTTTAACAAATTCTCCTTCAATACTATATAACTGAAGTTCGTGTATAAGATTTTTTTTATAAATTACAAGAATCTGATTTTCATTAACAACTTTTGATGAATGCAATGTATTCTTTGTTTCAAAAATTATATCTTCCCAATTATCTATACCTACATTATTAAGATCTATTTTAACCAAACGACCTTTCGGTGATTTATAGGTTGTTTGCAAGTAAAATGAGGAACCAATATTATGTACTATTCTAAAATCTCCTATCCAATCATCAATAATAGGTAAGAATTCACCTGTACTTCCAATTTTTTTGTAATAAAGTAAATTATTATCATTAGCTCCAGACCATATACCAAGCATCTGATACTTTTCATCATCAGTTATCCAAGAATAAAAACCGTAATCAGGATGCTCTAAATCTTCATAAACTAAAATATCTTCACTCTGATTAGTACCTATTTTGTGAAAATAAAGCTTATTAAATTGATTTTGATTTTTATATTCATTTCCAAAATCAGGTTTAGGATACCTACTATAATAAAAACCACTTCCATCAGGATGCCAATATGCTCTTGAAAATTTAATCCATTTAAGATGATCTGGAAATTTTTCTCCAGTATCTATATTCATAACATAATATTCATCCCAATCACTACCACTTTCGGAAACTCCGTAAACTAATAATTTTCCATCTTTACTAACACTTACCATAGAAATAGACAAGGAGCCATCATCACTTAAGAGATTAGGGTCTAAAACTATTTTTTCCTCACCATTTAGACCATCTTGATAATAAAGCACTGAATGATTTTGTAAACCCGTGTTTTTATAAAAAAAATATCGTCCATTACGATGAAATGGAGTCGTCATTCTTGGATAATTCCAGCGTTCTTTCAATCTCTCTTCAATTTGATCAATAAAAGGAATTTGATCAATATATGACTCTGTCAAAGATTGTTGCTCATTAATCCATTTTTTAACTTCATCAGATTCCATATCTTCCAACCATCGATAAGGATCTTTAACAACTGTTCCATGATAATCATCTTCTTGTAAACTTTTTTTTGTTACAGGATAAACTATATCAATTTGATTTAAGTCTTTTAAAAAAAACACTAATAAAAAAAAGAACAAAATTATAAGAAAAAGATTTTTTAACATTTAAAATATTACAAAACAAAAAAGCATCATTAAAAGAGGCTTCTATATTTGAGTAAAAAATATTATTGAATTAAATTTTGAAAAGTTTCAATGATTTCTGTTGAATAAAAGAATTTTGAGTATGATTGATCATTATTATTTGAAATTTTAT
>CAYTPF010000185.1:0-3595 GCA_964439775.1 uncultured bacterium
TAGTTTAAAAGGTGATCATGTTGCGATTACTCGCAAAATGGTTATGATGAAATAATATTGTAAATATGTCATTGTATAGTCAGTAGATTTTATTGTAAATTTATTGCCATTATGGCAGATTTAAAAGTAGTTTCAGAATTTACTCCTGCGGGAGATCAACCACAGGCAATTAAATCCTTATCTGATGGTATTAAAGATGGTAGAGAATATCAAACATTGTTAGGTATTACTGGTTCGGGTAAGACTTTTACAATGGCTAAGGTCATTGAATCTGTTCAAAAACCAGCTCTTATTTTATCTCATAATAAAGTATTGGCTGCTCAACTTTTTGGTGAATTTAAATCATTATTTCCTAATAATTCTGTAGAGTTTTTTATTTCTTATTATGATTATTATCAGCCTGAAGCATATTTACCTGTAACTGATACCTATATAGAAAAAGATATGTCTATGAATGAAGAGATAGATCGTTTACGTTTAAGGGCTACATCTTCATTGCTAAGTAGAAAAGATGTTATTATAGTTTGTAGTGTCAGTTGTATATATGGCTTAGGTTCCCCTACAGAATATGCTAATATGCTAGTTTCTTTAGAAATTAATAAAATTATACAAATGAAATTGATTTTAAGACAATTGGTTGATATTCATTACATAAGAAATGATATGGTTTTAGAGCCTGGGACATTTAGAGTGAGGGGAGATATTTTAGAAATTTTTCCTGTATATGATGAAAAGCCTTTAAGAGTAGAATTTTTTGGCGATGAGATAGAGAGAATATATACATTTGATAGTATGACAGGTTATAAAGAGAATGAACTGGAAAGCTACTCTGTATACCCTGCAAAGCATTTTGTAACAAATGAAAATAATTTAAAATCTTCAATGAAAAACATTAGATATGAATTGTCGGATAGATTGAAAGAGCTGAGATCACAGGATAAATTATTAGAAGCTCAAAGATTAGAGCAACGTACGATTTATGATTTAGAAATGATGTCAGAATTAGGCTATTGTTCTGGTATTGAAAATTATTCAAGACATTTAGAAAATAGAAAAGCAGGTGAGAGGCCAAGTTGTCTGATTGATTTTTTTCCTGATGATTTTGTAATATTTGTTGATGAGTCTCATGTTAGTATCCCTCAAATAAGAGCAATGTATAATGGTGATAGAGCTAGAAAAATGAATTTAATAGATTATGGTTTTAGATTACCATCTGCATTGGATAATCGTCCAATGAAGTTCGATGAATTTACATCTAGTATAAATCAGCTTATTTCTGTATCAGCGACACCTAGTGATTGGGAACTTGAAAGATCAGAAGGGGAATATGTTGAGCAAATTATTAGACCAACAGGTTTATTGGATCCAGAAATTCATGTTAAACCTTCTGAAGGTCAAATAGATGATATAATAAAAGAATGTAATCTATGTATTAAAAGAAAAGAGAGAGTTTTAATTACAACATTGACAAAAAGAATGGCTGAGGACTTAACTGATTATTTAAATGGTGCAAATATAGTTTCAGATTATTTGCATAGTGATATTGATAGTATAAAAAGAATGCAAATTTTACGGTCTTTGCGTTTAGGAAATATAGATGTTTTAGTTGGAATTAACTTATTAAGAGAGGGATTGGATATACCAGAGGTTTCATTGGTTGTTGTCTTAGATGCAGATAAAGAAGGTTTTTTGAGGTCTAAGTCTTCTTTGATGCAGGTTTCTGGAAGGGCAGCTCGAAATGTTAGGGGTAAAGTTATTTTTTATGCTGATAAAATTACAGATTCAATGAAGTATGTTATAGATGAAACTGAAAGAAGGAGAGAAATACAGATTGCTCATAATAAAAAAAATAATATTGTACCTAAAACTATTTTTAAATCTAAAGAAGAAATTAATTTGTCAACAAGAGTTGCGGATGAATCAGAGGAAGTGAATGAATTGAAAAATAATATAAAAGATGAATTTGATATAGAAACAATTGAAGATTCAGATATGTTAGATAAATTGAAAAGAGAGATGCTAAAGTGCGCAAAAAATTTACAGTTTGAAAAAGCTGCAATTATTAGAGATAAAATTAAGGAATATGAAAATAAATTGTAACCTTGTAAAGGAAGAGAATGAAGTATAATGTTTTAGTTTTAGGAAGTGGTGGTAGAGAGCATGCATTTGTATGGTCTTTAAAAAAAGATTTGAATGTTGATAAAATTTATTGTGCTCCTGGAAATGGTGGTACTGAAGATATTGCGATTAATGTGAAATTAGATATAAATAATCCTATTGATGTTTTAAAATTTGTTACAGAGAATAAAATTGATTTAACAATTGTAGGACCTGAAGCTCCATTGGAGAATGGAATTGTAGACCATTTCAATAAAAATAATCAAAGAATATTTGGTCCAACAAAGTATGCAGCCCAACTAGAAACTAGTAAGCTTTTTGCTAGAGATGTATTAAAGAAATGTAATGTCAATCAACCAAAATATTATGTATGCAAAGATAAAGATGATGTTTTAAAAATTAAAAATGATATAGGATTGCCATTTGTAATTAAAGTAGACGGATTGGCTGGTGGTAAAGGTGTTTATGTTTGTATAAATGAAAATGATTATATTGATGCTATAGAAAATATTTTCGAAAAAAATAAATTTGGATCCTCTGCAGATACAATCTTAATAGAAGAATGTTTATTTGGAGAGGAATTATCTGTTTTTGCTGTATGTAATGGAAAGAGTTTTAAAATTTTGAATACTGCGCAGGATCATAAAAGAATCTTTGAAAATGACAAAGGACCAAATACAGGTGGAATGGGCGCATATTCACCAACACCATTATCAACAGAAAATCTAATTGATAGTGTAAAAAACAACATTTACAAGCCAGTATTAGAATATATGGAATCTGTAGGCCACCCTTTTACTGGTTTTTTATATGCAGGATTAATGCTTGTTAATAATCAACCCTATGTAATAGAGTTTAATGCTAGAATGGGTGATCCTGAAACTCAGGTTGTATTGCCATTATTAAAGACATCTTTATTTGATTTATTATATAGTGCAACTCAAAATAGATTAAATCAAATTGATATTGAGATTGTTTCAAAAACAGCTTTAACTATAGTTTTGGCTTCAGAAGGTTATCCTGGTAATTATAAAAAAGGGCAAAAAATAGATATAAAAGATCCGGAATTATTATTTCATGCAGGAACTATAAATAAAGATGGTGAGTTATATGTAAATGGAGGTAGAGTTATTAATGTCGTAGGTATTGGATCCAATTTAAAAGAAGCTAAGTTAAATGCTTATAATGATTTGGAAAAAATAGATTTTGATGGAAAATCTTTTAGAAAAGATATAGGTGATAAAGGTATTGCTTATGCTCAGTCAAATTTGGAGGTAGAGTAATGATGGATGTTGAAAAAATTAAAAAATCTGTTGGCTTAATTGGTGAATCTGAACCTATCTATGATATGCTAAATTTAATTGGTCAGGTTGCAAATACTGATATTTCTGTTTTAATTAATGGTGAATCTGGATCAGGAAAAGAAATGGTTGCCAAAGCTGTTCATAAAAATAGTAGAAGAAAATTTGAAAACTTA
>CAYTPF010000186.1:0-3591 GCA_964439775.1 uncultured bacterium
ATGCTATTACTAATTTATTAGTTAGTACTTCAAATTATATTAATAATAATAATTTAGAAATTAAGTTAAGTGCTGCAGTAAAACCTAATTTATTAACAGCAAAGAAAAGGTATATGCAAGATTGGGATTCTTGGTTAAATAATGGACTGCTTGATTTTGTAGTCCCTATGAATTATTATTCTGAGGTGAAAGATTTTAATAATGATATACAAATTATGAAATATTTTATAGACAAAAGTCTGCAAGATAAAATTGTTATGGGTATTGCAACATATAATCAATCTGCTGATGATGCAGCAGATAAAATCCTGATTTCAAGATTGAATGGTTTCTCTGGAATTTCTGTTTTTTCATATGATGCACATAAAAATAATTTAGATTGGTTTTATCCAGTTGTTCATGCAATAAATTATATAAAAGAGGAATAGTACAATGTCAGTTGAAAATAAAATATCTTCTCCAATAGGAAAAAAACTTAACTGTAAAGGTTGGCATCAAGAAGCTGCATATAGAATGTTGCAAAATAATTTAGATGCAAATGTTGCTGAGGATCCCAAAAAATTAATTGTATATGGTGGTATAGGAAAAGCAGCTCGTAATTGGGATTGTTATAAAGCAATTTTAAATTCATTAAAGAAACTTGAAAATGATGAAACATTATTAATTCAATCTGGTAAACCAGTGGGTGTTTTCAAAACACATGAATCTTCACCAAGAGTTTTGATTTCTAATTCAATGTTAGTGCCAGATTGGGCAAATTGGGATCATTTTAATGAATTAGACAAACAAGGGCTAATGATGTATGGACAAATGACTGCTGGAAGCTGGATATACATTGGAACGCAAGGAATCTTGCAAGGAACTTATGAGACTCTAGCTGAAGTTGCAAGACAGAAATTTAATTCATCGTTGAAAGGAACTATAACTTTAACAGCAGGTTTAGGAGGGATGGGGGGAGCACAACCTCTTGCAGTAACAATGAATGAAGGTGTATGTATTGCTATTGAAATAGACCCCAAAAAAATAGAGCGAAGAATTGAAACAGGTTATCTAGATGTATCTTGTAATAAATTAGATGAAGCAATTAATTTAGCAAATAATGCAAAAAATAGTCAAAAACCATTATCAATTGGTTTACTAGGTAATGTTGCTGAATTATTACCAGAGATGATAGAAATAAATTTTATCCCTGAAATTGTTACAGATCAAACTTCTGCTCATGATGAGTTAAATGGATATATACCTATTGGTTATACTTTGAAAAAAGCCCAAGAATTAAGAGAGTCTAATCCATTAGAGTATAAGAAAATTTCTTATAAGTCAATGGGTATACATTGTGAAGCTATGTTGAAAATGCAAGCAAATGGTTCTGTTGTTTTTGATTATGGAAATAATTTAAGGGGTCAAGCAAAAACTAATGCTGGATTAAAAAATGCATTTGATTTTCCAGGATTTGTTCCAGAATATATTCGACCACTCTTTTGTGAAGGGAAAGGCCCCTTTCGATGGGTAGCACTTTCAGGTAACCCAGATGATATATACAAAACTGATAAAAAAGTTCTAGAATTATTTCCTAAAGATAAAGCTTTACATAGATGGATTAATATGGCTCAAAAGAAAGTACAATTTCAAGGGTTACCATCAAGAATATGTTGGTTAGGTTACAGAGAAAGAAATATTTTTGGTGAAGCAATTAATGATATGGTTGCTTCAGGAGAATTAGATGCACCAATAGTTATAGGTAGAGATCATTTAGATGCTGGTTCTGTAGCTTCTCCAAACAGAGAAACTGAGAAGATGCTAGATGGCTCAGATGCTGTTGCAGATTGGCCAGTTTTAAATGCTATGTTAAGTGTCTCTGGTGGTTCAAGTTGGACATCTCTTCATCACGGTGGTGGAGTAGGAATGGGATTATCAATTCATTCTGGTGTAGTTATTGTTGCTGATGGAACTAAAGAAATGTCAAAAAGATTAAATAGAGTGCTTACTAATGATCCTGGAACTGGAGTTATGCGACATGTAGATGCTGGATATGAAAAAGCAGTTATTATTGCAAAAGAGCGAAAATTAAAAGTCCCTATGATATAAAATATGAAAAAAAGAATTCATAATATTAAATCTGTTATAACTTGGGACATTCAAAAGAATAAAATTATTGAAATAGAAAAACCTGAAATTTTAATATCTAATGGAAAGATTTTAAAAATTGATAAAAAAATTGATAAAACAAAAAATGATATTGATGCTCAAAATGCTATAATTACATCTGGATTTATTGATTCTCATACGCATCCTGTATTTGTAGGTAATAGATCTAAAGAGTTTATTATGAGATCTCAAGGAAAAAGTTATCAATCAATTGCTAATGAAGGTGGAGGAATCATAGCATCGATTAAATCATTAAGAAAATCTGATTATAAAACATTGTATGATTCAACAAAGATTAATGTGCAATATATTTTAAATAATGGTACTACATTATTAGAAGCTAAATCAGGTTATGGACTAACAGTAGATGATGAGTTAAGATCTTTAGAAATAATTAATTCATTAAATAAAGAATTGCTTATAGATATTGTCCCAACGTTTTTAGGTGCGCATGCTATTCCTCCTGAGTTCCAAAATAATAAAGATGAATATGTTAAGTTAATATGTGAAGAAATGATTCCTATTATTGCAGAAAAGAAATTAGCTGAGTTTTGTGATGTGTTTTGTGAAGAAGGTTATTTTGATATTAAGCAAAGTAGACAAATTCTTGAAACTGCAAAATCATATGGTCTATCACCAAGATTACATGCTGATGAATTTGTTGATTCGGGTGCAGCAGAATTAGCTAATGAGATAAATGCAATTTCTGCAGATCATTTAATGGCAATTAGTAATAAAGGTGTTAAAGCACTTCAGTCAGGGAATGTAATAGCAACATTATTACCTGGAACAACTTTGTTTTTAGGCAAAAGTACATTTGTAAATGGTAGAAAATTGATTGACTCAGGAATTGAAGTTGCATTGGCAACTGATTTTAATCCAGGTTCATGTACAATCAATAATCTATCTTTAATTGTTTCATTGGCTGTTTTATATTGCGGATTAACAATTGAAGAAGCTTTTAAAGGAGTAACATGGAATGCTGCAAAATCATTAAAAAGAGAGCACTCTCATGGATTAATAGATATTGGTTTTAATGCTGATTTTATATTCTGGAATATAGATTCTATTAATGAAATTCCATATTGGTTTGGAAAAGATAGAATAATGAAAGTTTTTAAGAGTGGAGAAGAAGTTTATTCAGGATATAAAATTTGATTTGTTAAAATAACAATATCTAAAACATTTATTATTGAATCTTCATTCATATCACCACAATTACAGTCAATAAATATATCAAAGCTAATAATACAGTTATTTATTATATAAACAATATCTGTAATGTTAATTTGAATATCATTATTACAATCTCCTAATATTCCTTGAACAAAATAATTTGAACCTATGTCGCTCCGTGTATTGTCAGGGTCTATTATATTAGGGTCTCCTGAATCAATACATATAGATTCTGAATGATAATTAAAATTATAATTATCTATATCA
>CAYTPF010000187.1:0-3536 GCA_964439775.1 uncultured bacterium
TATACAATATTCAAAGCCTTCTTCTATGTAACCTGTGTCTTCTTCGGGGAACTCTGATGTAATATAGAATGTCATATTAAATGTTACAGGGTTTGGCCCATTAGAATTAAAAAAACAATCCATACCATTATTCATTGCAAAAGTTCTTCCACCCCCAATAAGTTCTTTTTCAGTTCCATCAAATTTTAAATTAAACAACATATCAACTGAAGGATTATATCGAAGAACATTTATATAGTTACTAGTATAATCATAAGATGTAACATCGAAATCAACTATCGAAACAAAACTATTTTCTAAATCATATCCTGTAATAGAATTTATAGTAAACTCATATGGTTCAAATTCGGATATAGTTATATTTGAAATCTCATAAACCCTTGTCTCAAGTTTAGTTTGCCCAAACATCAAACCTAACATCATTATAAATAATACCTTCTTCATAAAATCCTCCATTAAAATTTCAATTAATTTAATAAAACTTTGAGTAGTTAATCCTAAAATTCAATATTTTTTGATGGGAGAGTAGTAGTTTGGGGTTTATCGTCGGTAAAGTAGTTAAATACTTCCCAATACTTTCTAGGTTGTGGGAGAGGACACCACTCTCTCTTTGTTTTATATTCTACCATTTAAAGCACTATATGGATAGTATTAGGGGTTTATTTGACTTTAGAGGGGGAATACGGGTAAATGAATCCAATAAAACGTGTCCTCCAAAATGTGTCCTCCAAAAAAAACACGTTGAGTTAAATTGGTTTGCCAATCCTAACCAATCCTAAAAAGCAAAAACCCCCAGAAATTGAGGGTTTTAAGCGTCTGTACCGAGGGAGGGACTCGAACCCTCACGAACCAAAGCTCATTGGATTTTGAATCCAACGTGTCTACCAATTTCACCACCTCGGCTAATTTTAACTAATTAAATTTATACAAAGAATATCATATCATCAATTAACTATTATTATTTTTCATTATTAATTTGTTTAATCGACAAGTTTATATTAAAATAAAATATTAATTAATAAGGAAAGTATAGAATGTCATTTGCTACAATACCTGAGATGTTTCTAAATACAACTGAAAAATTTTCTGATAAATATCTCTATTATTATAAAAAAAATACTCAATGGATTGGTCTTAAAGGTAAAGATATCAAGAATGCTGTTAAAGAGATATCATGCGGATTAGAATCTCTAGAAATTAATGTTCAGGATAAAGTTGCAATTATGTCTAATAATTCTCCACGATGGGCTATGGCAGACTATGGAATTTTATGTTCTGGCTCTGTTACTGTTACTATCTATCCTACCTTAATACAAAATCAAGTTGATTATATACTTAAGGATTCAGGAAGCAAAGTCATTTTTGTTGAAAATAAAGAACAGCTTGATAAAGCAGTAAAAGCAAAAGAGAGCTGTAGTGAATTAAAAAATATAATTGTAATGAATGATACTTACGAAGGTGATGATTCAACTATTATGAATTTTCTCGATTTTTTAGAATTAGGTAATAAATATGCTAATGAAAATAACGTTGATTTTTCAGAAATGGTTTCCAGATCAAAGCCTGATGATTTATTAACTTTGATTTATACATCAGGTACAACTGGCACTCCAAAAGGAGTAATGTTAACTCATGGAAACTTATGTGCCAATATTACTTCTACTGTTAAGGGTATAGAATTTACTGATGATGATACACTGCTATCTTTTTTGCCTTTAAGTCATGTATTTGAAAGAATGGGTGGACATTTTTCATCATTTAGTAAAGGTTGTACTATTTATTATGCTGAAGGTATTGAGAAAGTAGCAGATAATATGGGTGAAGTAAAGCCGACACTAATGTTAAGTGTACCTCGTCTATATGAAAAAATGTATACTGGTGTAATGGAAAAAGTTAAAGCAGGTTCACCTTTAAAACAAAAAATATTCTTTTGGTCTCTTAATGTTGGTCAAAAGGTTGTGGAGCATTCATTAATTAATAAACCAGTGCCATTTTTATTAGGATTAAAGCATAAAATAGCTACAAAGTTAGCATTTTCTAAGATTCATGATAGAGTTGGTGGTAAGCTTAGATTTTTTATTTCAGGGGGTGCTCCATTAGCACAAGAGATTGCAGAGTTCTTCTCATCAGCAGGTATACAAATTATGGAAGGATATGGTTTAACAGAAACAAGTCCAGTTTTAACTACTAACTTGCCTGATCAATTTAGATTTGGAACAGTTGGCAAGCCAATAGATGGTGTTAGCATTAATATAGCTGATGATGGTGAAATTTTAGCTAAAGGTCCTAATATTATGAGGGGATATTATAACGATGAAGAATCAACCAAGGAAGTATTAACTGATGATGGTTGGTTTTCTACAGGTGATATTGGAGAGATTGATCAAGATGGATTTCTTAAGATTACTGATAGAAAAAAGAATTTATTTGTTACTTCTGGAGGTAAAAATGTAGCTCCTGCACCTCTTGAAAATAGTTTAGCTACATCTTCATATATTGATCAAGTAGTCGTTCTAGGGGATAAAAGGAACTTTATTTCAGCTTTAATTGTTCCAAATTTTGATAATATTAAAACATATTTATCATCTATGGAGAAATCTGTTTCAGGTAATGAAGCTATGATTGAGCATCAGGATGTTCTAGACTTGATAGATAAAGAAGTTTCTGATGCAATGAGTGAATTTTCGAACTATGAAAAGGTAAAGGTATTTAAGCTTTTATCAGAACCGTTTACAATTGAAAAAGGTGAATTAACTCCTAAAATGAGTATAGTCAGAAAGATTGTAATAAGCAACAATCATGACTTAATTGAATCAATATATAACCAATCAAAAAAATAAAAAATATATGACAACTTATAAAGAAGCTGGTGTAGATATTCAAGCAGGTGATGAAGCTGTAAAAAAAATAAAAAGTAAGGTCAAGTCAACTTTTTCTAATAATGTTTTACTTGATATCGGTGGTTTTGGTGGAGCATTTAAATTTCCATCAGAAGAATACGAAGAGCCTATACTTGTTTCTAGTGTGGATGGTGTTGGTACAAAATTGAAAATTGCTTTTATGTCTGGTGTCCATGATACTATTGGACAATGTCTTGTTAACCATTGTACCAATGATATTCTTGTTCTCGGTGCTAAGCCTCTATTTTTTCTTGATTATTTTGCAACTGATAAACTTAGAACTGATGTTTTTGAATCAGTCGTTTCTGGCCTATCTAAAGCCTGCATTGAAAATAGTTGTTCTTTAATTGGTGGTGAAACTGCTGAAATGCCTGGATTTTATCAGGAAAATGAATATGATATGTCTGGAACAGTTGTGGGAGTTGTTGATAGAAAAAATTTATTGTCTAATAGAAAAGTTGAGAGTGGAGATGTAATACTAGGTTTGCCATCTACTGGTTTGCACACAAATGGATATTCTTTAGCTAGAAAGGTGCTTCTAGATAAATATAAAATTGATGAATTTATTCCATCTTTAAATTGTACAATATCAGAGGCTCTTTTAGCTATACATAAATCATATTTAAATATTTTGTC
>CAYTPF010000188.1:0-3532 GCA_964439775.1 uncultured bacterium
GATCTAATTGTTCGCCACAGTCACATCTTAAAGAATCAAATATATCTCCAGTTAAACATTGAGAATGAACACGTACTAAAGTATCAGACTCAGGGTCTATATTACCTTTTACAATTGCCAAATGATTTCCTTTGTGAATCTGATCTTCAAAAAGATGCAAATCAAAATTTCCAAATTTATTTGGAAATGGGATTTTAGAAACTAACTTAACAAGCTTAGTATGCTGCCTTCTATATTTAATTAAATCTGCAATTGAAATAATTGGCATATTATATTGTTTTGATATTTCAATTAACCTATCTAGTCGTGCCATCGTACCATCTTCATCTACAATTTCAATTAATACCGCTGAAGGATCACATTTAGATAGGATTGCTAAGTCAACAGCAGCTTCAGTATGTCCAGCTCTCCTCAATACACCACCTTCTTTTGCTATTAGAGGGAACATATGACCTGGTCTAGCTAAGTCACTAGGCTTTGAATCTTTATCTACAATAGTTTTTATTGTATTGTATCTATCACTAGATGAAATACCTGTGGTACAATTTTTTATAGCATCAACACTAATTGTAAATGCAGTTTCATGCAATGAAGAATATTTAGAAGAAATTTTTTCCAGCTCTAATCTATCTGAAGTATTTTTAGTTATAGGCATGCATAGCAATCCCCTTCCAACTTTAATCATAAATGTAATGTCATCTTTAGTGATTTTGTCTGCAGCAATAACAAAATCACCCTCGTTCTCTCTATTCTCATCATCAACAACAATAATCATTTCACCTTTTGAAAATGAATTAATTGCATCCTCTATTTTATAAAAATTTGTCATTTATTTTTTCTCTTCTTTTAAATATTTTAAATATCTATTATCATTAGAATAATTCAAAATATTTTCAACATATTTAGCCAATAAATCTGTTTCTATATTTACTTTATCACCAATTTCCAAGTTACCAATATTTGTAATTTTAGCAGTATGTGGTATAATTGCAACTGTAATTATATTTTTATTTATTTTAGCAATAGTAAGCGATATACCATTTATACCTATAGAACCTTTATATATGCAATATCTTAATATATCTTCATTACAAATAAAACTAAGTAAAATTGAATCTGATATTTTTTGTTTATTTTCCAAAATTGCTATAGACTCAACATGACCTTGTAGGATATGACCATCTAATCTACTTGACACCAGCATTGCTCTCTCCAAATTTACAAAATCACCGACTCTAGCATAGTTTAAATTAGTACAATTTAATGTTTCTTTTATAACATCAAATTTTATCACATTAATCTTTTTTTCAATCAATGTCAAACATACACCATTAATTGCAATACTATCTCCAATATTAATATCTTTAACGATTTCATTAATCGTTTTTACAGTAAATGTTTTTCCAAATCCATTATTTATTATTTCAATAATTTCCCCAGTATTTTCTATAATTCCTGTAAACATTTATCCTTTCTTACAGCATTTAACATATTATCAGTTCCAATAGACTTATTAGAAACTATATGCCATTTATCATTAATCTTAATTGGATTTTTTAATGTAGCATTTTCTAATTTAGATTGCGAAGTAAAAACAATAATCTCATTAATCAGATCATCATTTAGGAATGAATTAATTAAATTAGGTCCTCCTTCTAATAATAAGCTCGTTATACCTTCCTGCCCTAATGCTAATAATGCATGGTCAATAGACAAAACATTATTTTCTTCTTTAATAGGTATGTATTTACAAAATGACGTCCTACTTTTAGAAAATTTCTTATTAGAGCATAGAACTATTGTTTCTGCCTCTCCATCTCTAAATAAATTCATATTTAATGGGATTTGTCTGTTTGTATCTGTTACTATTCTTATAGGATTTTTCCCATTTACTTTTCTTACAGTCAACTTAGGATTATCAATGATAGCCGTATTCCTACCTACCATGATCGCATCTACCTGCGATCTTAAAATATGTACATTTTTCAATGATTCAGGACAAGAAATTATAGTCTGGCTATTATTATCTACACCTAAGAATCCATTTGATGATTGAGCAACTTTAGCAATAACCCATGGTCTTCCAGTTTTAATCCATGTACTAAAACCTCTATTTAAATTTTCTGCATTATCTTTACATAACCCTAAGTTTACTTTAACTCCATGGTTTTCTAATTGCTTGATACCTAAACCAGATACTTTGGGATTAGGATCTATCATAGCTATAAACACTTCTTTAATACCATTTTCAATTAACAAATTTGAACAAGCTAAAGTTTTAGATTCTATGCAGCATGGCTCAAGTGTTATATAAGCTGTGGAATCGACTGGAGATACAAAAGAATTTTTTATTGCCATGTCTTCAGCATGTGGACCACCAAATTTTTCATGATAACCCTCTCCAATAATTGTATCATCTTTTACTAGTACACAACCAACCATTGGATTAGGAGATACATTACCCCTACCTAATTCAGCTAATTCAATAGCTCTTTCCATATATATAATGTTATTAATCATATTTATTCAGTCAATATAAATTCTATCAACGCAACTATATCTAAAACATTTATAGATCCATCTATATAAAAATCACTTGCTTGAGATTCAAACAAATTAAATGATATATTATCTTGAATGTAATCTAAAATAAAAACAATGTCCAAAATATCTATAGAATCATCAAAATTGGCATCACCTAAATCATAGGGATTGCCAAAAGGCTTAAATAACAAATCATCTAAAGCAACTTCTACTAAAGAAGAATCATTAAGGTCTGACGCTATAAATCTTAATAACATTTTATCTGTTAAATTTATATAATCTGATAAAATTATATCCTTCTTAATCCAATCATAAGTTGTTTTATTATAGCTATTCAAATTAAACCAGGTTGAACCTGAATCATTAGAAACATCTAATAAAAAACTATCTTCATTTGGATTTTCACCAAATCCATTACTGTACCACATCCAAAATGACATAATTAAATTAGGATATTCACTAAAATCATATATTGGACTAATTAAAGTAGTTTTACCATTATCAACATCATCAAAATAGACATTATCATTTGAATAATTTCCTGTTAAAAAACAATTAATACCATTGATAGTTGCATCATTATATGGCTGAACTACGTAATTATCCATTTGTGTTCCTATTGGAATACCCCATTCCCAAATACCTGATGTAGCATCATCATCAGATTCAGAAGACCAGTTCAATGAAGATTCATAGGATTCAAAATCTTCATTAATATAAATAGGTAATTCTCCTACAGTAAAAAACAATGGATTTTGCTCATCTACTTGCGGTATTTTGTAGCTATTATTTTCAAAGTCAGTAGCTTCTAAATAATATTGTATCAATGAGCCTATTTGTTGCTTTGGAATCTGTCCAAAAAATAAATTTTCAATTGCCAATGTCAAAGGGATTGATAGCCAATCATCATTACTACCTAAATAATTTCTATAGTATAGTCTAAAATCATTTAAATTATCATCAAATGTAATAACTCTAGAAATTATTG
>CAYTPF010000189.1:0-3526 GCA_964439775.1 uncultured bacterium
CAAGTCCTGATGGCGAAGAAAATCTGTTTATCTGATCTGGTGATGCTATTTGATAATATACTGAATCAATACTCTGCCCAAAATTCTGAACACGGTCACGCCCTTGAAATTTAATCTCAAGCATTCCTGTATCTATGAATGCACTTGCCATACTATATATATTACTATAAATATTTTCTGGTACATATAATAATTGAGGCGTTAAAGGTTCCATAAAAATACTTGCAGGTTGATTAAAACCTTGAAAATTATAAATTGAATCCGAAGTTTGCATATATAAATCAAAATATTCAGATAACATCTCATTTTGGATCAAATTAAACTTAGCTGTTGGATGGGAAATATCAATTAAAAATGATTTATCATCTGAACTAACAATCATAGATGGATCCAAGCCATTACTATCTTTTTCTATATTACTTGCTACAATATTCCATTTATATTCAGTTTCACCATTTACATCTAACAAGTACTTCTTTGAAGTATCAATTTCTTCATATGCACTACTATAAGCATATATAGAATCTTTAAGGTCAATAGAATAAAATCCATAATTAGAATTAGTTAAATAATCATAATTACTACATATGGAATCTGGCTTGACTAAAGTATAGCATAATGAATCTTCATCAAAAATTACATCAGGGATACTATCAGCAAGGATATAGACCATATCATCATTATCACTAAACAACTCTATACGATAAAATAGTTCAAATAACATATCTTTATTTAGAGTTGAATCAGTATCTATATCTGATGTTCTATGCCAATGCAAAAGAAAATCAGTATAGCTACTATCTGTTGGGATTGATACAAATGGATATCTATAAAATAATAAAGTATCATCTTCATAATAATATGCACTAGGGTCAATACCATAATCCTCTATTGATTTTTCAATATCAAATACAAGAGGCATATCATTTACCTGCTTTACATTTATTGGGAATTTAATAGAATCATATAGCTCATCATCTCCATATTTTATTTTAATAGAAATATCTAATGTGTCAAAACCATTCCAATCATCTTTAAGTGATTCAATCATCCATGTCTCATTAAGTGATGAAAAATTATTATTTTCTCCAATTTTTTGAATATTTATAAAATTATCATTATTTGTATTAACATATATTGAATCAATATTAATTGGAGCTTGATTTAAATTTGGATTAAAGTCTACATTTTCATACGGAATAATAAAAGTAACTAAAGTATCATCCTCTAAAATTATATTACTATTATCAGAAAAGGTTGGTAGTAACAAATTAGGTGAATCAAGCATTTGATTAACATCTGTAATCAAATAAAAAGTATCTTGAGCTAATTCATCATCAATTAAAATAATCTCTATTGAGTCAATACCATTCCAATTTGATTGTAAAGAATCTACAGTAAAAGTTGAATCTAACTCATTGTACGAAGAAAATATATGTCCATCTTCATTATTAAACTTCCAAGATAGTAATGACAAATCAAATGGATTTATATTAATAGAAGAATCAGAATCTACATCAAAATACTCTACATCAAAATTAAATGGGAATTGATCTTCATTAATAACTAAATCTGCATCATAAAAAGCATTAGTTATAACAGGAGGATCATTTACTGGCGCAACATTAATGGTAAATGCAACTGTATCTTGAGAAAGAGATGAAACAAAAATTTCTTCTGACCCATTCCAATTAGGTAATAATGCATTGTACTTCCACTCTTGAGTAGATATATCAACCAACTCTAGAGTAAAATGCTCTTGTGAATAAGTTATATCTATATTGGGTGAGCCACTTGGAATAGAATTTAAATTAGCATAAGAATCATAATTATTATAATATATATAAAAATTCAAATCAGTTGTATCTTCAGGAATTGCATCAGTTATTGATATGCCTGTTATTGAATCGGGATCATAAACTTGATTAACTATTATTGTAAATGAAGTATTAACTGAATTTATAGTAGAATCACCAAAGTCCTGTTCTATTTTATCACCTAAATCAGACAAAATCAATGTTACCAATGCAGTATCATTTGCATTTGGAGTTACATTTAAATATATATCTGTTCCTTCCTTATATAAACTAACTAAATCATTATCACCAAATTGATCAATAACATATTCATCAACAATTACTGAATCTAAAACGATTTCAGAAACAGGATTTTCTTTATCATACAATAAATTTTCTATATTTAAAATTAGTGTCTCAGAATCTTCATCAATCTCTAAATTTGGTAAAGTATCTAATAATACTATTGAGTCATTCATTGCTTCTACCATAATACTAAATCGAACAAGAGCTGTATCAATTCCTGCATTATCAATTCCACCATTATCTTGTGCTTTAATCATGAACTCTTGGTATCCAGAAGAATCAGGAATAGCTTCAAATGATATAAATATATCTTCACCATTATTAGTTAATTGCATATCTACGAAATCAGACTCTGCTGGAAACACAGAATATGTTACAATCTGACTTTCTTCTGTTATAGGAATAGGTAATATTGGTAAAATTTTAATTGAATCAGAAATTATAAAATCTTCAAACAAAACTAAAGAATCTAAAGTGACATTAAAAATTGGAGGATCATTTACATCATTTACTTTTAATAATATTTCTTTTTTTGAAATACTATTTAACTCTCCTTGCCCATCATCAGCATAGATATAAAAAATAGCCTCACCAATAGCATCCGGGATAGAGGCAACATTTATATCACCAGAAAACTCATCAATAGATATTTCTGCCCAATTTAAGGTATCCTCACTAATTCTAAAAGTTACATTATCACCATCTATTTCATTTAGATTATTTAAGAATCTAGTATGCTGATCAAAATCCTCATAAAGAAAAATTAAATCCTCATTCCAATCACCTTCGTAAGTATTGCAATCTAATTGATTACTTACATCTACCTCATCTCCATTAGCATCAAAACATATACCATAATTAAACTCTGGAGAATCATTAATTGAATTAATTTGCAATGTAAAATATTTATCAACAGATAATCCATCTTCAGGAATATCAATAGCCGAAACAATAAAATCTCCTTCACCAATCTTATTTTCAATAGATTTAATTGTAATTTCTCCTGACAAACTATCTATATCAACATCAACCCAGTCAACAATTGGTGAAATACTAAATTTAACTGAATCATTTTCTACATCATACAAATCGGCTATTTGAATCGTATATGCTTTAAAATCATCGTACAATCCATTACCCATAGGTTCATCATATTCATTATTACCATTACTATCTATAAATTCTTCACCAAAATCATAAATACTATTGTTGTTTAAATCAATAAATTCTTCACCATTAGGCAACCAACACTCTTGGTCGTCACAACAATTAAAAGATTCAGTGCAATCTACAAATGGTTCACCCAAATCATATATTCCATTACCTAAAACTTCATCCCAATTTTCATCTCCTTCACAAATATCCTGAGATACATTACAATCAAGGTAAGATTCTGCATTACTAAAATCTTCATGAGTTTCTAT
>CAYTPF010000190.1:0-3516 GCA_964439775.1 uncultured bacterium
TTATAAATATTTTCACAACAATGATCTAATGGATTAGTATTCCAACCTGGAGTTTCATTCATATCTTCAATCCAACCTTCATCATCATCGCATATAGTTAAATTCCAATTACATTCAGTAAATGGTTCTCCAAAATCATACTGGCCATTATCATTAGTATCAGTGAAAGGCTCGCCATCACCATATGTAAGGTCATCATCCGTTATAGCCCCACCAAAACAATCACCATTGCAATCATATTGTCCTCCATAGCCACCTTCATTAGGAGTTCTATAGAATGAACATTCAATTAAATTTTCACAATCAGTATCATTATTGTGTTGGCCATCTAAATTAAAATCTACATATGGCTCTCCTATATCATAATATCCATTACCATTAGAATCAGTAAAATCTTCAATAGTCTTACAATTGCAACATATTCCGCATTCATCTTTAATTGCATTATTACCTAGATATGAACAATCATCAGTTTCAAGTTTTGTTAAAGTAATATCCATTTTTTCATTTTCACTAAATGATATAGAACCACCAGCAAATATATAACCATTTGGCTCAACAAGTATTGATTTAGCAATATCTTTCTTTTGTCCATTCAAACTATAATCCCAATATTTTCTTCCTAAAGATGTTGTTTTTATAATCCAAGCATCTTCTTCATTTGAATCAGTATTGGTTTCTCCAGCAACTATATAACCACCATCTAAAGTTGCTTGAATAGATCGGCCAACATCATCATTTTCACCACCAAAATAATTAACCCATTGATTAGTATTACTATAACAATTCCCAAAATCATTATCTCTAATATTATTAAGATTTACATCTATAAAACTTTCATCTTGATCATATTCTCCATTATTATTAAAATCATAGTATTCTTCTATAAAATTATAATTACAAGTATTACCAAATAAGTCTGTTTTAATCATCCAAAGATCAAAATTATCATTTGAAAATGAATTTGTTGAGCCAGTTACTATATATCCAGAGCCATCAAAATTTAAATCAACAGATAATCCATAATCAGTTCCTAGACCACCAAAAGTTCTAGACCATGTATTATCTTCATTATTATGACAATTCCCATTACATTGCTCATCTTCATCTCCATCCCATTGTCCATTACCATCAGCATCAAAATAAGGCTCACCCACATCATACAATCCATTACCATTTACATCAGTATAATCTTCTGATAAACATAAATCATTATATGAGTTGTTATCTAAGACACAGGTATTACCATTGAAATCAGTTTTAATAATCCAGACATCACCAGGACTACCATGACCATATGAATTTGTATAACCTACTATAATAAAACCATCATCTACTTTTTTTAATGAGTAACCTATGTCTGTTTGATTCCATCCATATGATCGGTTTTGCTCTTCATTACCATTAGTTGATAAAAGATATAATCCTATATCTGTATTATTATTATTTTCTTCTTGAGATAATACAGCATACTTAAGCTCTCCATTATCACTAAATTCAACTATAGAACGTCCAATTTGATTCTGTCCATTACCTATAGTAGTAGCCCACATTGAAGTTCCTGAATAACAGTTTCCATTTGAACTATAATCACAAGTATATCCATATTCATCAGTTTTTACAATCCATATATCATTGTTACCTGCACCATAAGATCGAGTATAGCCAACTATAATATAACCATCATCCTCTTCTGTTTGAAGAACTGAAAAAGCTATTTCTCTATTGTTTCCACCAAAAGTTCTTTCCCATTCTAATATACCCTCAGAATTAATTTTCAACAAATAAAAATCTGATTCTTCAAATTCACCTCTATAACCAGCAATAATATAACCACCATCAATTGTAGGTTTTAATGAAGACGGCATTTCATATTCATTATTACCATAGCTATAATTCCATTGTTGATCTGGTTGATCATAGTTACAGCTTCCATCATCAATTAAAATATTAGGATTATAGTTAAGGGCTAAAGGATTTGTGCATCCCATACAAGATAGATTGTTATTATTAGAATTAGAATCGCATACATAACATTCATCAACTTCAGCATCACCACCACATACACCTAAACAATCTTCAACATATGCACAGCTACCATCATCTTCTTCAGCGTATGGATTGTAGTTACATGCAGACTCATCGGTACAGCCAAAACTTGTCCTAGAATTATCGATACTAGATGATAGTACATTATTACTTGCATTTAACAAACTAAAAACAAGAAAAATAAAATACAAAATTCTATTAGAATTTGATTTAAACAAAATGATTTTCTCTCCGCTCTCCGGAATAAATTTAAAAAATTTTATTTAAATAACAAAGTCCTTAGATTATTGTTTTTAATACTGAGAAATAGTTGCACCACAACTCCAACATTCTTCTATGGATTCTGGTGATTTTTCATTACAATTTTCACATTGCCAAAAATTATTATCATCAATTATATTTAACTTTTTATATTCTTCAATAAAATTATTTGCAGCTACAAATTTATCTTCATCTACAAAGATTTTCACATAAAGAGCCTCTAATGGTAATTCTCCAATTGCCATATGTAAATTAGAACCTATAAAATATGATTCTATACCTAATTGGAGTAATTTATCTTTGATTATTGCAGCTTCAATTCCATTTTTAGCTAAATACAATAATTTCATTTTTATCTATAAATTTTTATTCCAAATCTCAATCTGATCTTTAACTTCTTGATCAACAGACAATTTACCATCAATTTCAATAGATTCTATAGTATCACCTTGCTCTATACTATTTACGACATTTTGACTTTCTTCATTAATTACCTCACCAAAAACTGTATGATGGTTATCTAGCCAAGGAGTTTCTAAATGTGTTATAAAAAATTGACTTCCATTTGTACCTGGACCAGCATTTGCCATAGATAAAATACCCGCCTTATTATGCTTTAGTTCTGGATGAAATTCATCTTTAAACTCATAACCTGGGCCACCAGTTCCTGTTCCCAACGGACAGCCTGTCTGTATCATGAAATCATTAATAACTCTATGAAAAGTTATATTTTCATAGAATCCTCTATTTACTAAGTTGACAAAATTAGCTACTGTTAATGGCGCTTTATCTTCGAACAATTTTAATGAAATTGTTCCTTTATTAGTCTTTATATTTGCGTTCATAACTTCCCTTTTTTCTTTATTGATATACTTTTATCCAATCAATAATAAATAATGATGATTGAAAATTTTCAGAAGGATTACCCGGCCAATTTCCTCCAATGGCTAAATTAAGAATCATAAAATATTTATTATCATATGGCCAATTTTCTTTAAAATAATCTTTTTTATTAATAGAATAAAATAATACGTCATTTACGTACCAACTAATTTTATCTTTTGTCCATTCTAAACCATATATATTAAAATCTTCTATTTTATTACCAATACTATAACTATTACCTAAATTATTACCTTTCATATGGTTATATTCATCTGAATGAAGTGACCCATGAATTTGTTTTTCATTATTAACATGTGCCAT
>CAYTPF010000191.1:0-3515 GCA_964439775.1 uncultured bacterium
TCAATAATATCACCCTGTTTTAAAGTTGGATTTTTTCTTTTATCACCAAATCTTCTAAATGCCAATAAATCAACATTAATTTTTTTATCTTTTCTAATAATTTTAATATTTCTTTCTGAAATTTTTATTTCTGAATGATTATTATAATTTTTCAAAATATCTACTAGAACATCTGATACCCTTAATATTTGAGAAGCCTCAACATAACTATTGATATTATTAATTCCTTTAATTAAAATCTTAAACTTTCTAATATTTAAAAGTGATATGTGAATATTTGAATTAGGATATTTTTTTAAGCATTCTCCTTTTATCATATTAATAGTTTTATCTAATGAAAAATTATTGACATAAATATTACCTATCGCAGGAATCAATATTTCACCCGTAGGGTTTACAAGCAAATTAATATTAACTAATCCATCTGCTGAAAGCATATTAAATATGAAAGAATCACCAGGCCCAACCAAATATTGTTTTGGATCAATAATATCTTCAAGTAAATCAAAATTCAATGAAAATTGATTCAAATTAATACTCTCTTTTTTAATCATATCATCTTCTCTATCAAGATTTTCAATACTCACTATATCCATCACACCCTTAGAAAATAATAGCAAATTTGAGAAAATAATTATTAAAAATATTCTATTCATTTTTCTCCATCACCCAATAAATAATATTTATTATTGTACTGTTTATCTTTACTTACATTTCTAGTATCAAAAGTTAATTTTGAATTTGTAATTACTTCATTGTAATCTACATTATCATGATCAGTTGTTATAATACAACAATCAAATGAACTAATATCTTGCAATGATTTTAAACTTTTAAAAACATTGTTATTTAATTGAAACTTAGGCACAAATTCATCATAGTAGGATATATTACTAAAACCAATTTTGTTTAAATTTTTTATAATTTCAATTGCTGGTGAATTTCTAATATCACCAACATTTTTTTTAAATGAAACGCCTAAAAATAAAACTTTAGATTTATAAATATTTTCACAATTTTTAATTAAAACTTTAATTATATCATCAACTACATAATGAGGCATATTTTCATTTGTTTTGGCAGCTAATTCTATAAATTCAGAATGAAAACCATAACCTTTAGCACAATATGATAAATAATATGGATCAATTAATATACAATGTCCACCAATACCTGGCCCTGGCTTAAATGGCATATATCCAAAGGGTTTAGTAGCAGCTGCTTCTATTACTTCCCAAATATTTATATCTCCCATTCTATCACACATTTGTGCCATTTCATTTACTAATGCTATATTTACACTACGAAAAATATTTTCTAATAATTTTTCCATTTCTGCAATTTTTGCACTTGAAGCTTTATAGACTTTGCTTATTACAGATTTTATTACAATTTCTGCGATATCTCCTGATTTTTTAGATACACCACCAACTACAATAGGAGTATTATCCGAATTCCAAATTTTATTTCCAGGGTCTATCCGCTCAGGAGAAAAAGCTAAATAAAAATCTTTATCAATAATCATATTATTTTTTTCAAATGCACTTAAAATAATTTCCTCAGTTGTACCCGGATAAGTTGTACTTTTAAGAATTACCATGCTTCCATTTTTAAAATTACTCATAATAATATTTGTTGCATTTTCAATATATGATACATTAGGAACTTTATTCTTTGTTATTGGTGTAGGTACACATACAAAAATAACATCGCATTTTTTTAAGTCTTTTTGATCATTAGTGGGATAAAATACCTTATCATTAATAGCATTAACTAAAATTTGGTTATCAATATCTAAAATATAATTTTTCTTTTTTAATAAACTATTTACTTTGTTTTCATCAATATCATATCCATATACCAAAAATCCTTTTTTAGCATAAGTCATCGCTAATGGAAGCCCTACATAGCCTAAACCTATAATACCTATTTTTAAACTCTTATTTTGGATTTTCTGTTTATATATTATTTCTGACATATTAATTTAACCTTGGTAATATTTTATCCTTAGGTGATAAAATAGGATTTTGAGTTGGCCAATCTATATCTAATATTGGATCATCCCAAATTATACCACTTTCACTTTCTGGATTATAATAATTACTACATTTATAAAATATTTCCGTATTGTTACTTAATGTACAGTATCCATGAGCAAAACCTTTTGGAATAAACATATTCAAACCATTTTTTTCTGATAAAATTTTACCTACCCATTTTTTATACGTTGGAGATCCCTTACGCAAATCAACAGCAACATCAAATACTTCGCCCTTAAGCACTCTAATTAATTTATCTTGCATTTTATTAGTTTGATAATGCAGACCTCTTATAACATTCTTATTAATAGTTTTTACAAAATTATCTTGAATGAAAGTACACTTCAATACATCAAATATTTCTTTATTAAATGTTTCCATAAAAAAACCTCTATCATCTTCATATTTTTGATTTATGAATGTAACTACTCCGGATATAGATGTTTTATTAAATTCTATCACTTAGTTATCACGCCAATTCTTTTTTGATCATATATATTTTTTTGTATTTTCTCAAACCAAGCGACATTATCTAAATACCATTCTATCGTTTTGGTAATCCCTATATCAAAACTTACTTCTGGTTTCCAATTTAATTCATTTTTAATTTTAGAATAATTTATTGCGTATCTAAAATCATGTCCAGGCCTATCATTAACAAACTCAATTAAATCTATATAATCTAAATCATTTCTAGGTACTAATTCATTTAATTTTTTACAAATAATTTTAACTATATCTAGATTTGAAATTTCATTATTACCACCAATTAAATAGCTCTCTCCTAATCGACCTTTTTTCATTACTACATCAATTGCCCTACAATGATCTTCAACATATAACCAATCCCTAATATTTTCACCAGTACCATAAATAGGTAATTTTTTGCATTGCAATGCATTTATAATCATTAATGGAATCAATTTTTCGGGGAATTGATAAGGTCCATAATTATTAGAACAATTCGTAATTAAAACTGGTAATTTAAATGTTCTATTCCAAGCTATGACTAAATGATCAGATGAGGCTTTAGAAGCTGAATATGGAGACGATGGATCGTATGGTGTATTTTCTTCAAAAAAACCATCATTACCTAATGAACCAAATACTTCATCAGTTGAAATATGAATAAATTTAAACCTATCTTTTTCGCTATCTAATAAAGAATTATAATATTTTAATGATTCTTCCAATAAAACAAATGTACCTAATATATTTGTTTTTATAAATGTTGAAGGACCATCTATCGATCTATCAACATGAGACTCAGCAGCAAAATTTACTACAACATCAGGACGAAATGTATTTATTACTTCAGATACATCTTTTGAACTAGCTATATCTCCCTTTTTAAAAGAATAATTTTTATCTTTTTTATATTTTAACAAAGAATCTGAATTACTAGCATAAGTTAAATTGTCTAGGTTGAAAATTTTATTCCCTTTGTTCATTTGAAAATGAATAAAATTACTTCCA
>CAYTPF010000192.1:0-3508 GCA_964439775.1 uncultured bacterium
TTTTTTGATTTTTTATTTGGAACTTTCCATATAGTAGAACCAGTATTTTTAACTTCTTTTTGAATTAGCTCCCAATTAGTACCATTATCTAATGAATAAAAAATATCAACTTTATCACCTTTCATCTTAGTACCATCCCAAGCAATATAAACACCAGTTTTTGTTTTTATTCTTTCTCCACCGTTTGGTGTTGAAATTTTTATTTTAGATGGTGGTTTTATAGAAAACTTGCTTTTTGATTCATCAAAAATATTACTATTACCAATATCTTCTATTTTAATATAACAATTTTTATAGATTTTATTTAATCTTGGTATTATCCAATAGTAACTACCTTTAGTTGATAAATTACTTTTAATTTTTTTCCATTTTGCCTTGTTATCTATTGAGTATGACAACATTAAACCTTGTTCAGAAACATCTTTAGATTTCCATGTTACTTTTAAAGTATCTCCACCTGTAAAACGCTCATTACCAATTGAATTTGTAATGCTTATACTTGAATTCAAGACCCTAATTGAAAAATTCTTCTTAGTTTGATCATATATTGATTCATTTCCAGCTATCTCAATTTTTATTCTACATCTATTTGATGACTTTTCAATAGTTGGAACATTCCATAGAAAAGTATCATCAATAGATATTTGTTCAGCAATGCTTAACCATGTTTTACCTTTATCTATAGAAAAATATAAATTTATCAATCTACCATTTAAATTTTTATGATTCCATTCGATTTTTTGTTGAGAAGCATTGGTAATTTTTTTACCTAAAAATGGTATTTCTAAGAACAACTCAGGATATCCATCAATAATAAAACTATCTGAAATTTCAACTACGTGATGTTGCCCTCCATCTTGTATCATAATTTTGCATTTATCAGATATTTCTTCTAATTTAGGAACATTCCAAGTATACAAACCATTATTTGGAAAATACTCACCAATTTCTTCCCAATTCATACCATCATCAAGAGAATAATATAAATTTATGCCTTTATCACTTAGACTTAGACTTGACCATCTAATATCAAATTGTTTCCCAGAAGAGATTCTTTCTGCTTTCATAGGATTAACAATCTTTATTTCTGGATCTGGAATCTTAATTGTGAACTGATTTGATATGACTGTTGTTTTTGCATTATAACTATCACGAATTTTAATTTTAAAATCACTAATAGTTTTAGTTACTAAAGGAGTATTCCAAATATATTCTCCACTATTTTTCAAATCAGTTTCAATTTTTTCCCAATTTGCACCACCATTTAAAGAATAATACAAATTAACATATTTACCAGACTGATTAAATGTTTGCCATTTTATTGGAACTTTAGAACCTGTTAAATATACTTCATTACCAGTAGGATAGTTTATTTCAATTCTAGGAGCAGCAATAATTGATAAAAAGTCACTTTCCTGATAAATAGTATTATTGTTAGCATCTTCAATTTTTATTATAGCATTTTGAATTGTAGAAGAACAGATTGGAGTAGTAAGAGGATATGCTCCTCCATTTTTAAGATTCATAATTAATGATTCATAATTTCTTCCCCCATCTTTTGATAGATATATATTTACAAAATCAGATGGCATGTTAAAGCTATCCCACTTTAACAGTTGTGTAGCATATGGAAGCCATCTCGCATTTTTTAATGGTGAATTAAATATAATAAGAGGATTTGCATTTAATTCAATATAACTTTCATTTTGATCATAAATTTTTTCATTTGTAATACCTTGGATCTTAAGTATCGTTTCTTTAGAATTAATCTCTGGTACCATCCAATTATACATTCCATAATCTGGCACACTATCAGCAATAACACGCCAATTCAATCCACCATTTACTGATAATAATATTTTTACAAAATTCTCTCTTAAATTACTTGTTTTCCATTCGATATTATATTCATTATTAGCAGGTAATAACTCACCTCCTTTTGGATTAACCATATCTATAATTGGAATACCTGAAATAACAAAAGCAGACTCATTTTCTGCATATACATCAGAATCTCCAACATCTTCAATTTTAATAAAGCACTGACCTTGATCTACTTCAAATTCAGGTACATTCCATAGATAAGACATAGTATCTAAACTCTGGTATGATACACTTTTCCAATTTATTTTATTATTAATTGAATAATAAATATTTACACGATCACTAGATAGATTCATACTATTCCATTTTATATTAAATGGCTCAGTCGGATCAATTTTTATTCCACTTTCTGGATAAGTTAAAAAAATATTAGGATTTCTAGTAATTGTAAAAAAATCATCCATCAAAATAGATGTCATATGATCACCTGCATCTTCAATTCTCAAAAGACAAATTTGTGAAGTTATATCTGGAGTCGACCATATAATTTCTCCTTCATCAGGTGTTAATGAAGAAATCTTCCTCCATGAAGCTCCACCATTTATAGAATAATACAGCTTAACAAACTTACTTTTCAAATGCTTGCTTTTCCATTTTATAGTATAATCTGTATTAGCTGAAATCAATTCACCTATTTGAGGAGATAATATTTCTATTGAGGGCTGAACACCTACAATATTGAAATTTCTTGATGAAATATCATGCAAAGAAGGATTTCCAAATTCTTCAACTTTTACTAAACATTCATTAATAGTTCCATAGACATCTGGAACTTTCCAACTATATGATCCTATATCTTTAACCTTATTGACCATCAGCTCCCAATTAATTCCATTATCCAATGAATAATAAATTCTAACAGAACTACTTGTTAAATCTGAAGTTTTCCAAGTTACATCATATTTAGATCTTGATTCTAAACTACCTCCATTTGAAGGGTTTATCAATTTTATTGTAGGCCCATTTATAGAAAATGCATTATCAGATATATCAAATTTTTCAGGTTTTTTATAATCTTGAATTTTTATTTTACATTTTTTGTAGCCTCTATTTGGAGTTTCCCAAACATATGAACCCTTATCTTGAGAAAATCCAATCTCTTGCCAAGATATTCCATCATCAGAAGAAAAATATATTTTAACAAAATTAGTTTTGCTCGCTGAGCCTCTCCATTGAATTAATTGTGTTGTGGAAGTAGATAAGTTTTCACCTCCATTTGGAGATAACAAAGTAAGTGCATTTCCAGCGGGGAAAACAATAGTTAAAAATAATATTAATAAAATACTTCTATATCTTAATATAAATGCAGATATCATATAACATTGAAATTAGTAAATTTCTTCTTATAATTCAAAAAGATGATATTATTTTTTTAAATTAAGAATTTATGGATAAAAGCCCCACTAAAGTGAGGCTTTATAGATATATATACCCACTTATACAGACTTATACCTAAATTCTTGGGACGTAATTGGGACATAATTTGTCTCATAGGAAGTTTTTTTACAATAACCACTCAATGGTTCCAATAACAAAAAACCCTTCCTATCTATTCGATAAAAAGGGTTTTCTTTTGTAGCGGGAGCAAGATTCGAACTTGCGACCTTCGGGTTATGAGCCCGAC
>CAYTPF010000193.1:0-3462 GCA_964439775.1 uncultured bacterium
AGTTGAGCGCGGTCATAAAGCTCTTTCCTCTGAAATCGTAAAGTCTCTTTTTCAATTTCCCTTTGCATGTCTTGTTGATTCATCCAAGCATTGGACTGTGTTTGAGCTTCTGCGTTTGACTCATATAATCTAATCATGTCTTCACATAGATTCCAATAATCAAAACGATACTGTTCTGAATATTGTTTAAGTTGTGACATCTGCTCTGGAGTCAGACTTGGAAGTGTTAGAGCAATTGCAATCATTTGACTAGCATCATCTGCACTTCTAAAAACATCCGGATAAGCCTCTCTTATGAATACCATCCGGACATTCCAATAATCATTTTCATTTATTGAAGTCAATAAATTCGAAATAATCTCTTGATTGGCTAGTAAGTATTGACGTTTAGAATCCCGGTTATTTGTGAAATCTTCAAGCCATCGGTCTCGCATCCTATCTGCAACCTCACCGCTAGGAGAAGCGCCTGAATCTCCATCGGTTCTCCATAACATTCTCATAGCATCTTGAGTTCTTTTAAATTTATCCGATGAATCGACATAATTTCTAAATGGACCATCAATATTTGAATGATAATCATTTAAAACTCTAAGAAGAGTCCCATATGTTTCACCTGAAACACTTGTTCTTAAATTTTGAGTTTTTCTAGAGAATAAATATAAATCAACTAAATCGACGGCTTTAGTTTCATCCCTATTAAAACCAGACTGGCCTTGCTGATCAACAATCAAACGCTGCCTCTCGCGAAAACGTTTAAGCATAACCAAATTTTTATCTTCATTACTTATACCAGTTAGCGCTGTCAAATCCTCAAAAAAACGAATCTCTAATCTCTCCACAAACTCCATCGCCTGAGTATTAAGATCTTTAACTCTCTTATATATCTCCATTTCATCAGAATCAGACTCATCTAAAGTTATGCCAATCTCTCTGAGTTCACTATATTTCTCATTGTATTGATCACGATAGTCATCATAAAGTGCATTAATAGCTATTAGCCCAGCAGCATCTAGCTTCAAAATTTCTGATGCTTGCTTTGGAAAAGCCGGACTTATTGCATCTGGCATTTGAAGAGCTGAGTTTTCCTCTGCAGCAGTTCTTCCTGAAACGGCATTAACTTGATTTTTCTCTACACCGCCATCTATTGAAGAATAAACAAAAACTGATTCTGTTTCAACTTCTAAGGTCTTCACCGCATCTCCATTTTGATTAGTAATAGTAATTGTCTGGTCACTAATTTCATAATTTTCTTCTGGCCCAAGTTCAACAATGAAATTGTCATTTGCATCAACTATCTTCTGACCATTCCAATTACTAACATCAGGACTTTTTCCTGATGCGCCATCCTTAGTTGTAGCAGACCCCTTGGCCTTATTTGCAGCAGTACTCTTGCCTTTAGCTGAACCACCACTTGACTTATTCCAATCCTTATTTTCACCCTTCATTTCAGGAGCTAAATCACTGCCTAAAATAGAATCAATTCTTGCAATTGTTGTTTCAACTAAATCCGATCTTTCTTGATCAAATTGCACAAGTTCATCATTAAACTCGCTATCAATTTCTCCTAAAAACATACTCATCGTCTTCTTTTGCCGATCACGTCCTAGCATTTCAGCATGTTTAATTGAGCGGCTCTTCCATCGAGAGTTAAAAGAACTTTGTAATTCCTGTAAAGAAATTTGCTGATCTTCAGACAAGTCACTTAAATTCAACGCCCTATCAAAATACTTCTCTACTCTTGTTTCCCCTCGAACAGTTGACCAGTAGGTTTTAGAAAAAAATTGTTTGCGTAAAATATTTGAAGCATCTTCTGGCAATAGTCCATCTAATTGTTTCCATGTCCGCCAATTTAACTGACTAATATCATGTGCTTTTGCCTGCATTGGAACTATCAAAACATCTGCTTTTGCTTTTAACTGCTCAATTCTTTCAGGATTAGCAAATTGCATCATCATTGCCCGTTGATCCATTCCCCTAATTCCCATTTCGTCAATAACATCTAAAAGCGAATAAGCCATCTGTCTCATAAGTTCTAATGAAGAAAGACACTCTCGCAGATATTTATCGTCGTATGCAGAGAGAATCTCTTGAACCTCAGGATTAATCTCTATATCAAATTGGTTAAAAATTGGAGTAAGCCTTATGCCCATACCACTGTTTAACTGGCTTAGCATTGGCAATAGGAAAATGTTGTAACTTGAAATTTGCCTTGAAGTTCTTAAATTCTTCAAAAGCGCCCTTTGATTCTCGGTAAGAATTCCCTCAACCTCATCAAAAAACAAACTGTCTACTCTTTGTATTGCTTTTATTGATTTTAGTCCCTCAATAATCAGTCTCTCTAACTGTTCTCGAGGGGGAATATCAAAATTCATAAAACCAAACTGTTCTGCTAGACTTGTGAGTTCATCTTCAAAATCTTGAACATCACCTTTTCGAACTCTTTCAAAATCATTTAGGTATAAATCGTACAGTTCAAGAAACGTTTGCATTTGAACTGCCGTTAAATCTAAATCTGATCCCATAACCTCAATTTCTCTAACCTTTATAGGATCATTAAAAACAGGTAAAGATTGAGCGGATGCTGAATTATGAACAATAAATTGACTAAAAAGTATGATTATGGTAATTGTCAAATGTTGAATGTAGTGCATTTTAAAACCCTTTCCAAGTGCACATAGTAACAAACAACGCAGCAAGGTCATAGACCTTGCTGCGATATCGAATTGATGCCTTTTGAAATTTTTAAGCAGCTTTTGTGGAGATTGAACGACCGACTGTTCTCTGATCTTCTGGAGCTCTTCGCCCTACTCCAGAAATGACCTTTTCTTTCAATTCTGAAGGTGAATTGGCCCAGAGATCTGCACCTATTTCTTCAGCAAGACCATCGACTCTGTTAAACAGTCCGCCGCCAACAACGATTTGAGTTTGCGGTGATGCACCGATTGATTTAATCGTATCGATAATGTTACGAATGTGTGGAGCATCACTTGGAGCAGATGAGAACATACAAAGCGTATCTGGCTTGCTTTCATTTGTTTCTGCAAGAATTTCATCAGCAGGAACACCGCCACCACCAAACTTTACTTCCCAACCATCTGCTTCACATAAATCTGCAACAATTTGTGCAGCAAGGTCGTCGCCTTCACTTGGTCCACAGAATAACAACATGTGTTTATTGTTTGATGATTGTTGTGTGTAACCAGCTTGAACTTGATCAACTAGACTTCTAAGGAGACGTGTTGCATAATGATGCGCAACACTTGTCATCTGATCATTTCGATAGAGCGTTTGGATTGATTCTAGAATTGGCCAAAAGCAATGCTCCGAAACTTCTTCTGGTGTCCATCCACTTGTGATTGCTTCGCTAACACAAGATCTTGCTGATTTTCTATCTCCAGTAATCAGGAGAGGAAATAGTTTTTCAATAAATGTTTCTGAATTCACGGCAAAACCCCTTTTGCG
>CAYTPF010000194.1:0-3446 GCA_964439775.1 uncultured bacterium
ATCTCCTTCACTATTTTCACCAGCCATATCAATATCACCACCAAGATACCAATCATCAAGCCATGATGTAAATAATGCCTTATACCAAGGATCTGTATGTGCGATCTCTAATTGACCTGATGCATTATAATCTCCATATGCACCTCCTGGTGACTCAAAACCATTTTCATCATAGCCACCAATTTTACCATCATCATCCCAATCCATCGCTGGATATGCAGCTACTAATAATTTATTAACATCAAATAATATATTAAGCTTATTATATCCATCATTATACATTTCCCAATATATACCCATTTTAAGATTTGTTGGTTGAGGGTCAGCCTGATTGGGATCAATAAAATCAATTTTTGGACCTATATTAGTAATTGCAGCACCAAAATTAAATTTATCATTCTTTAATAAGTAACCAACATCAAAACTAAAATCAGTCGATTTCCCCTTACCTGCTTCTGCTCCTGTTCCAATATCAATCAAATTTTGTTGAATTAATTTCATATTTAAACCAATTGAAGATTTTTCTGATATTTTAGTCCCAAATGATAATGCTAATGCCCACATATTACTTCTGAAAGTATATAATTCATTACCATATTCATCTGTTCGCATTTGCTCACCCAAATTAAGATAAATAAAATGTCCACCAAATGTTCCTAATCCTGGAAAATATTTTCTATAACCTAAAAATTCATAATAAAGGTCATCAGCTAAATTAGGCAACCAATTAACATGCATCAAAACAACCTCTTCATCTTTATTACTTTTTTCTAAATAGTTTTGAGTTTTATCTATTCCAAAATCATAATATTTTTCACCTGGATCCCACTGAAAATTATTTTCAGTTCCATTTGGATTTATTTTTTCATCATAATTATCACCAAATGGATCAATTAAATATCCAGGCTCATTTTCATCGGCTACATTATCAATCCCGAAATCATCAAATGGTTCATGCCAATCGCCTTCACCCTTATCCCAGATCCCATTATTTTCTTTACCCTTCTTATTTGATTCTGAATAATTATCACCTGAAGGATCTGGATTTTCAATGGGATCATATCCTTTCTCTAAATTATCAGGAAGACCATCAGCGCCTACATCATTCCAATTAAACATATTATTCTTATCCGTATCAAACCAATCCCACTTATTATTAAGGCTATCTCCTATAGTTCCATCAAGTTTTACATATTCTATATCTCTTGAAATCATTTTTTTTATCTTACGAATTTTATAACTACTTTTTGGGAAAATTGTAACCTTAAAGCTTTGTTCTTCATTTTCAAAATTATATTTTATTGAATCATACTTAACACTTCTAGCCAAAAAATCATCTATGTCTAATTCTTTAGATTCAATGCTATTTTTATAAAAAGAATACAAACTATCTGAAAATATCAATTTAAATGTTGAATATTTTACTTTTTGATCTATAAAAATTTCACCTTTATCTTTTTTACCATTTTTTTCTGTTCCAGATGGATTCAACTTAGAATAGTTATCGTTAGCTGGATCTGGATTATAACCAGGCTCATCTTTATTAGGTATGCCATCGATACCATAATCATGAAATCTTTCTCCCAAATCATAAAGATTATTTCCTTCTGTTCCAGTTGGATTAAATTTTATAATAGGTGTACCCCATTCCTCACCTATGCCATCCTCAATACCATCGATACCAAAATCATTAAAAAGTTCTCCCACATCATATTTTCCATTAAGCTCTGTACCGATTGGATTTGTTTTTTCATTATAATCATCATTATTGGGATCAGGATTACTAACTGGATCATAACCTGCTTCATTTTTAGATAAAATCCCATCAATACCAAAATCAAAATAAACTTCACCTTTATCCAATATGTTATTTTTTTCTGTACCTTTTATAGAATATCTAAACTCAAATTCATTTTTAGTCCTATCAACTCCAAAATCTTGATAAGTTTCTCCTATATTATATACACCATTATTTTCTGTACCTTTTGGATTATTAACCGGATGAAAATCATCACTACTTGGATCAGGATTATTAATCGGATCATATCCATTCTCTAGATTGTTTGGTTTGCCATCTTGCCCATAGTCATAAAAAAACTCACCAAAGTCATAGCTTCCATTATTCTCTGTTCCAGTTGGATTTAAAATTTTATCATAATTATCCTTTGAAGGATCAATGAGATAATTATCATTGTGAATATCAAAATTAAAATTATCACCTGAAGGATCGGATTCATATAAAAACGCTAATCCAGCAGGATTAAAATATGAAGCATATGCATCATCAGCTTTTGCTACCTGCGCCTCACCTAAAGCTGCAGGTCCAGCTCCAGGAGTAATCAACAAGAATATTGCGCCTGCCTCACCAACAGCATAAACAAAATTTAATAAAATAACTAAACTATTAATTTTTACAAAATTTTTCATTTTTCTCCTTTATATAAATAAACCGGGTAGAAACCCGGCTTAACAAGGTCACTATCATACAGAAAAAACATATCAATATTAAATATCAGCTTTTTAAAATTTACAACAAATTATTTAAAGTTCTTTCTGTAACGATTGTGTATATTTAATTCCTTTAATTTTTTATATCTTAAGTTAATTATTATTTATATTTAATGACAAACCATATAAAAAGTTTCAAAATTATTTTTTTGATTTAAAATATGCTTTTATATACTTACTTGGATTTTTATTAAAATCTGTTACTATAGACCTTGTATCATTTATAAGATTATCTAGATTTTCATATAGCGAACTGTCATTTAATAAGAGGGCTGCAGTTCCATTACCGTGATTTAATTTATTTAATGTTGAATCAATTTTTTGAATTGAAACTTTTAAAGAACCAGCTACATCCTTAGAAGTAGAAGCAAATATTTTCAAATCATCTAAAATTAAATCAAGTTTTTTCAAGTCATTATTAATTTCACTATTTAAAAAAATAGATAAATTTTTAATTGTCTCAGCTGATTCAGATAAATTTCCAATCATACCTTTTAATTCATTTAGTTCCTTATCTGAAATATTTCGTGAAATGCTTGATGATATAGAATCAATATTATAGGTTATTGATTCTAAATTATTTAATGAATTTTGTATATTGTTTTTTTGAGCTTCAGTCAATGTTGCTTTTAATCGTCTGGCAAATACACCCAAATCTTGAGTCATAGGGATTATACCAGGAGTAATTTCAGAAAAATCATATTCTCTTTTACCAGCTACAGTTTCACCAATAGAAATAAATTCATTAACATTCACACCAGGGATAATTGATACATATTTTTCACCTAACAAACCTTCACTTTTAACTTCTATCTCTGAATCAATGGGAATATTAAAATTAAACTCATCATCAATTGATATTTCTACAGCAATTTTTTGACCCATAAATTTAATTTTAGATACTTTTCCAAGTCTTTTACCAAGCATTGATACATTAT
>CAYTPF010000195.1:0-3445 GCA_964439775.1 uncultured bacterium
ATATGGATATTTTGATAATAATACCTTAATTGCATTTTCAACATATATTGAAAATGATAAGAATCTAATATCGTATTATGTAGGATTTGATAAAACCTTAAATGAAAAATACTCTCTTTATTCTAGGATATTGCTTGAATCAATTAAACTAGGGATAGAAAAGAATAAGAGTAAAATTATTTTTGGAAGAACAGCAAATGAGTTTAAGAGTAATTTTGGGGCAATTCCTGTAAAATCTTATATTTATATTAGATTTCAAAATAGTATTGTGCATTCAATTTTTAAAAGAATCTTTAAAAATAATTCGATTAAAAAATGGGTACAACGTTCGCCATATAATGAGGTCCCAGAATTAAAAAGTTCTTAAATGTAGGTTTTGTGGATATTTACAATATATTGTAAATTAAAGTTATATGAAAAAGTTAATTATTTATATAGTTTTTTTTAACATTGTATTCAATAATACTATTTCTGTCCCTCGAGATTTTAATACCATACAACAAGCCATTGAAATATCTGTAAATGGCGATACAATTTTAGTTTCATCAGGTACTTACAATGAAAATATTAATTTTATTGGTAAAAGTATTGTATTAATTGGTGAAGATATAAATACTACTATCTTAAATGGTAACCAAAATTCAAGTGTTGTTACTTTTGAAAATAATGAGGATAGTAATTCAATTTTAGATAGATTTTCTATAACAAATGGAAGAAGTCAATATGGAGGTGGTATTTACATAAGTAATGCTAACCCCAAGATTCAAAATGTTAAAATTTATCAAAACTTTTCAGAGGATGGTGGAGGTGGTGGATTATATTGTGTAGATTCAAGTCCAAATTTATTTAATGTTCAAATATATGATAATAATTCTAATGATGTTGGTGGAGGTATTTATCTTAAAGGTAGCTCTAGTCCGGTATGTACTAAAATAGCTATTTATAATAATTATAGTAATGGAGCAGGTGGTGGTATGTTTGTAAGAGATTCTGGTCAGCCACATTTAAATCATGCAACTATCATTTTGAATCAGACAGAAACATGGGGTGGCGGTATTGCTGGTAAATATGGAGTAGATGTGAAGATTACAAATTCAATTATAAGAAGCAATTCTCCGCAGCAACTTGCAATGAGTCAGTATGATGACAATCAGAATATTTTTTTAATTTCAACAAATAATATTGAACATGAAGCCGATAGTATTTTAACTGGGAATAATGATTCTGTATTTTGGCTTGATGGTAATTTTGATCTTGAACCATTATTCATTGAAGGTGAATTATCATATGAAATTGGCTACAACTCTCCTTGTGTAGATGTTGGTATAGAGGACACTCTAATAACTTATAATAATAATCAAAATTCGCTATATATTGAACCATATGATTTTGAAGGATTAAATCCAGATATTGGTGCATTTGAATTTAAATGTGAGTTCCCTTCATATTACGATGATTGTGGTGTGTGTTCCTTAGGTGATACAGGGCATGATCCCAATTCAGATATGGATGATTGTGGTGTATGTTTTGGGAATAATAATGATTTAGATTGTGCTGGAGTATGCTTTGGTAATTCTTATTATGATGATTGTGATGTCTGTGATGATATTGTAGAAAATGATAATGAGTGTATAACAACTGTTAAAATACTAGATAGTACAGTAGCTTCAGGATCTAATGGTATGTATCAGATATCACTTAGTAATACAATTGGTATTGCAGGTTTCCAATTTCAAATTGAAGATCAAGCTAGGTTATTAAATACAATCAATATTATGCCTACCAATAGAGCTGATGGTTTTAGTACCTTTTTTAATGAAATAGGAAGTGATTTGTATATAGCTGGGTTCCATAGTGAATTAAGAATGATTGAGCCTGGTAGTGGACCTATTTTAGAAGTTTTTATAGAAGCGCCTGTTGTTGATCAAGAAATAGATGTACAATTATCATTATTAAATATTGTTTTAAGTGATAACAATGCTAATCCAGTAGAACAGCAATCAATTGATGGTGCTGTAACAATTGTAATGGATGATATATTATTAGGAGATATTAATAATGATGAGATTATTAATGTCTTAGATGCTATTTTACTTGTTGAAATTATTATTTATGAAAATGATTATAACATTTCAGCTGATATAAATGAAGATAATATCATTAATGTGCTAGATATTGTCTTGTTAGTAGAAATTATTTTAAGTAATTAAATCCCAATTTAAATATGTCAAACATCATGTTGATAAAATTAATTAGTAATCTTTTTTACATTTATAATCTTCTTATTGTTGGTAGAATTATGTCATCTTGGTTTAATATGAATAAAAGAAGTCAACTATACAAATATATATATATGTTGACAGAGCCTGTTTTAGGTCCATTTAGAAATCTATTTGATTCATTTGGATTATTAGGTTCAGGTATTGACTTTTCACCGATGGTAGCTATTTTTGCTTTGAACTATATAAGAAATTTCATAATCAGTATTTTACTTTAACTATCTTAAAATCTATCCTGCTTTGGGAGTAGGGGGGGTCGAATCCTACTAACTCGATTTTAAATTAGAAGCCTCGCAATTAGTGGGGCTTTTTTTAGATCTAAGCTTTGTAGTCCCTTTTGTATATTTTGGATCATAGGGACATAGCCTACATCGTAGACCACAGCATTCACCTTCTTTAATTAAATCTTCTTCAGATAACATGATATTGGAAAGTATTTTAAATTATTTATAGATAACTTTATCTTGCATTGCCTTTAATTTTTAATACTAGTATCGATGCATTTCAGCATTTTTTTATATATTTCATTATCATTACTAGAATTAACTTTTTTTTGAATTTTAATACCCTTTGGCTTAACGTGACTTTGCATTTTATATCTTGCAGATTTTAATTGTTTATCTTCAGGAGCAAATATGGATTGAATAATACCAAATATAATGGCATAAATAAGAAGAAACCCTGATTCTGCAATCCCTTCATAATTAAAAAACAAAAGAACTATTATAGGAATTAAGAATAGATAGATCAATTGAAGTATTTTAAATGAATATGTTTTAAGCACAGAAATAAGACCTCTTTTTAAAGTTATTTAATTGTTCATTATCCATAATTTACAAAAATATTATAAGAATGTAAGTGAGCTTTTATTTTGCATCTATCCACCCCCTAACGAGCCTTCTATGGGATGCAATTTAGTTGAAAAATTGATTGCAGAATTGCCGTTTAAACAGTACTTTTTAATGAAATCTGTGTGTCATATATGTGACACATTTTATAATAAAGATGCGATTTGGCTAAAATACAAAAAAGCCTAGTCTCCTCGAGAAAACTAGGCTTTAGAGCGGGGCGGACGGTATCCTCAGCGAACTCTTTTTGTTGTTAATCTTGATCTATAATACCACATTAGAGGGAACATTTGATAAATAACTTAGTTTGTTTTATTA
>CAYTPF010000196.1:0-3442 GCA_964439775.1 uncultured bacterium
CCTTCAGAATCATTTTCAACAATAAAACCTCTAACAACTCCATCTTCATCCTTAGCCCAAACAATTGAAATATCAGCAATCGTTCCATTAGTTATCCACATTTTTGCGCCATTTAAAATATAACCATCTTTAACTTTTTTTGCCGTAGTTGTCATGCCCCCAGGGTTGGAACCAAAATTAGGTTCAGTCAAACCGAAACATCCGATTTTTTCACCTGAAGCAAGCTTAGGGAGCCAATACTTACGCTGTTCTTCATTACCATACGCAAAAATAGGATACATTACTAATGCGCCTTGAACTGATACAAAAGATCTAATACCTGAATCTCCTCTTTCTAATTCTTGGCATACCAAACCATATGCAATATTACTCATGCCAGCACAATTATATTTTTCAGGTAGATTCATGCCAAAAAATCCCATTTCTGCAAATTTTACAATTAAATCATTGGGAAAGGTTGCATTCTCAAAATGCTCTTCAATGATTGGTATAATTTCATTATCAACAAATTCTCTTGTTGTATGTTGAACCATCATTTCATCTTCACTAAAATGATTTGAAATATCTAAATAATCAAGTCCTAATAATTTCATTTTTTTCTCTCTTTATATTTAATACTCTAAAATGTATCTTATCTTATCTTCAATCCTATTTATAGGAAAATAAATTTCTTTTTCTAAATTAGAAGAAAAAGGAATTGGCGTATCTAATGAAGCAACTCTTAAAACTGGTGCATCTAAAAATTCAAAAAGATTTTCATTAACAAATGCTGAAATTTCAGCACCTACACCACCTGTTAAATTAGCTTCATGCAATATAATAACGCGATTAGTTTTTTTAATTGATTCTGAAATAATATCTCTATCCCACGGTTGAATACTTAACAAATCAATGACTTCAATTTTAATATTCTCTCTAGACATTTTTTTTGCATTATCAATTGCCCAATGAACAGCTAATCCATAGGATATAATTGTTAAATCAGAACCTTCTTTTCTAATTTTACCTTTACCAATTTCAATATTATATAAATTATCTGAAACTTCTGATTTTATGCTACGATACAAGGCCTTGTGTTCAAAAAATAACACCGGATTTGGATCATCAATAGCAGAGTTTAACAAACCTTTAGCATCTTCAGGAAAAGCTGGATATATAATTTTAATGCCTGGGACATGAAAAAACCATGCCTCTATTGATTGTGAATGAAATGGACCAGCTGCAACATTTCCACCACTAGGCATTCTTATTGTAACATTTATTGGAGAATTCCACCGATAATAAGTTTTAGCCAGATTATTAACTAATTGATTAAATCCACAAGAAATAAAGTCTGAAAATTGCATCTCAACAATAGGCTTAAAACCATTCAAGGATAAACCCATTGCAGCACCTATAATTCCCGATTCAATTATCGGAGTATTTTTTACTCTATCATCACCAAATTTTTCTAAAAAACCCTCTGTAACCTTAAAAACACCCCCATATTTAGCGATATCTTGTCCTAGAAGAATTAAATTTTTATCAGCTTCCATTTTTTGTTTCAAACAAGATGAAATTGAATCGACTAAACGTAATTCTGTTTTAGTATTAGTAGGTTCAACTAAAGTCATTGGTTGTTCATAGAATACATCATTTAATTCTAAATTAATACTACTTTGAGGAATTTTGGCTTTGATTGCAAATTCTAATGCTGGGTCAATTATATCTTCTATTTTTTTAATCATTTTATTTATAGAAGATTCATTTAAATATTTTTTCCCTTTTAAAAATGATTCAAAAAGTTTTATTGGATCTTTTTTACCCCATTGTTCAAATTTTTCATCCTCAATATATTTTGTACCAGAAGCCTCTTCATGGCCACGCATTCTAAATGTCATAGCCTCTATCAATGTTGGTCCTTTATTCTTTCTAGCTTTATCAGCAGATGATCTAACAGCATTAAATACCTCTAAAATATTATTGCCATCTATAGTCATTCCTTCAATACCATAACCCATTGCTCTATCTGATAATTTTGAACATTTATACTGCTCTTTCACAGGAGTAGATAAACCATAGCCATTATTCTCGATTAAAAAGATTACAGGTAAATTCCAAACTGCTGCCAAATTTAATGCTTCATGAAAATCACCCTCACTAGTTGCACCATCTCCTATAAAAGCTAATGCAACTTGCTTGCTATTCAATAATTTGTATGAATAACCATAACCGTTTGCTACTGGTAGCATAGCTGCTAAATGAGAAATCATACCAATAATGTTTTTTTCAGGTAAACCAAAATGAAATGACCTATCTCTACCTTTTGTAAATCCACCCTCTTTTCCCATAAGTTGGCAGAATAATGATTTTAAATTTATATCCCTACTTGTAAAAACACCCAAATTCCTATGCATTGGAAAGATTGTATCATCATCATTTAAAGCCATTGTAGCACCAACAGAAATTGCTTCTTGTCCTATTCCAGAAAACCATTTAGATATTTTACCTTTTCTTAATAGTAATAACATTTTTTCTTCAATTATTCTTGGAAAAATCAATTTATAGTATAATTCAAGTAGAAATTTTTTAGTCATAATTTGTTAAAATTCAATTATTTTTTTAATTGCAAACTCAATCCATGATGTTTGAACTAAAATTTCATTTTCTAAGTCTGAAGCATAAGGGACTGGAGTATCTTTGGAACCAACTCGTTCAATAGGTGCATCTAAATATTCAAAAGCTTCTTCTACAATTCTAGATGTTATTTCAGCACCAAAACCATTCGTAATATTATCCTCATGTGCAATAATAACTCGATTTGTTTTTTTTATAGAATTTATAATTGTATCTAAGTCTAATGGATTTAATGTTCTTAAATCTATAATATCACAAGATACATTCATATTATTAGAAGCTTGTATTGATTTTTCAACTAATGCACCCCAAGTTATAATTGTAATATCATTTCCCTCTTTAACTACCTTTGCTTTTCCAAATTCTAAAAGATAATTTTCATCTGGTTCAAGACTACTTGCATAACCTTGTCGGTATAAGCCCTTGTGTTCCAAAAAGATTACTGGATCATCCATTCTACAAGCACTTTTCAATAAACCTTTTGCATCAGCTGCATTACTTGGGTATGCAATTTTAATTCCAGGTAAATGTGTAAAATATCCATCTATATTCTGACTATGGCATAAACCACCATGTATATAACCACCAACTGGAACTCGAATTACAACTGGACATTTCCATATATTATTTGATCTATATCTAATTGTTGCTAACTCATTTCTAATTTGCATCATTGCTGTCCATATGTAATCCCCAAACTGAATTTCTACTACAGGCTTATATCCACAAATTGAAAGACCTATTGCAGTACCCACTATAGATGATTCTGCTAGTGGTGCATTAAAAACTCTATCATTACCATATTTAGTAGATAATCCTTTTGTAG
>CAYTPF010000197.1:0-3429 GCA_964439775.1 uncultured bacterium
AATATTAAATTCATTTTCAGATATTGTATATATTTGTTCTTTCAATTCATCAAGCTTGCTATTGAAACTCTTACTCAAATCTGATAGAAAGTCCATATCAACATAAGAACCATTCTTTTCCATCTCAATTAAAACAGACACCAAAGGCATATCTATATCATAAAATGGCTTATCCAATTCCTGTTCTTTTAATAAGATTTCAAATTTCTTTGTCAATTGAAACGCAACATCTGCATCTTCAACAGCATAAAATGCAACTTCAGACATAGGAACTTCATTCATCTTCTTCTGATCTTTACCTATCCCTATTAAATCTTCTATAGGCTTCATGCTATATGATAAATATGCCTGAGCAAGAGAATCTAACTTTAATGAATTATAATCAGGCTTCAACAAATGAGCAGCTACCATTGTATCGAAACAAATTCCATTCAACTTTATATTATAATTATTTAAAACCAATGCATCATACTTTAAATTTTGCCCACAGATCTTAATATTTTCATCTTCAAAAAATGGCTTTAATTTTGCCAAAACCTGATCTTGCAATAAGCTAAACTCAATGTCATCTGGAAAGTCAAACGGAAGATACCAGCCAGTATGCTCTTGTATAGAGAAGCTCATACCTACAAGCTCTGCCCTATGAGCATTAATTGAAGTTGTTTCCGTGTCAAAAGAAACCATAGAACTCTTAGATATTTCATCTATCATTTTATCCAACTCAAAATCATCTAAAATAGTTACATATTTTTTTTCAACCTTTTCTTTTTTAAAATTTGAGTCTACATTTTCTAAAGAATAAATTTTTTCTATAATACTATTCAACTCAAACTCTTTCAAACGATCTATCAGTGGATCTAAATCAAAAGGTTGCATATCAAGATCATCAATATTCAAATCAATAGGTACTTCAAGATCAATAGTCACTAAATCCTTAGACAAAACAGCTAAATCTTTATCATTCTTTATTTTCTCCATTATTCGTGGATTTTTAATATTATCTATATTTTCTATTAAATTGTCAAAGGTTTCAAATTCATCCAAAAGCTTTTTACCTGTTTTGGGCCCGACTCCTTTTACACCAGGGATATTATCAGAAGAATCACCTATAAGGGCCATTAAATCAATAATTTTTTCTGGAGGAACTCCCCATTTCTCAATAACACCATCCCTATCATATAGCACATCTGGCTTTTTAGAATTTCCAGGAGTAAACATAAAAACATTATCAGTAATAAGTTGCATTAAGTCCTTATCACCAGATACAATCTTAGTAATAATACCCATTTGATCTGCTTGCTTTGCTAGAGTACCTATAATATCATCAGCCTCATACCCAGGACATTTTATCATTGGGATACGTGTTGCTGCAATAATTTCAAATAAAGGCTCAAGCTGTTGAGATAAATCATCAGGCATCTTTTCACGAGTAGCTTTATACTCCGTGAACAGCTCATGACGAAATGTTGGCTGTTTTGAATCTAAAACAATCGCAATTTTTGATGGATTTTGCTCTTTAATTAACTTTAATAGCATATTCATAAAACCAAAAATAGCTGATGAAGGCTTACCACTGGAAGTAAATAATGGTTGACGTATCAAGGCAAAATGAGCTCTATAGATCAGAGCCATTCCATCAATAAGATATAGTTCGTTATTTTTTGATGTCATTTAGAAGCAAAATGTGTGAAGAATATCATTAAAAAGTTTAGCAAAATTTTAAAGGTTTAACAAAGCATTAAAAAAAATTAAAATGCGGAGAGGGGGAGATTCGAACTCCCGATCCCGATTGGGACACACGCGTTCCAGGCGTGCACATTAAGCCGCTCTGACACCTCTCCATCTGTACTAAAACAACCCTACTGTTTCTCGTCGATAAAGCAATATAATGACTGGTTATTTATTAATTAAAAATTTCTCTTAAATTTAAAGCTTAAATATGGCTATTTCAATGCAAAATTTGCCACTATATTGCCACTATATTGCCACCTGTAAAGTTTTTTTCAACTAAATGAAGGCCCCTACCCCAAGAATTAAGGGGTGGGTAGTCAGCGTAAAAAGATGCACTCACATTCTAAATAAATTTTCTAAAATTTAGGGATGTTTAAGTGTTGTATATATAATTCTAGCTATTTTACTACTTTGCTTGCTTCAGAAATACAATATTTAGTATATTTTTCAGCGAGAGTTGCATTTTAAATATTAGCAACAAAAAGGCAACTCATAATAGCAGCATAATGAACTCTCAAATTAATAATTAACAATTAATAATGGAAAGAGATATTATGTTTACAGATTACAATAAAGTACTTACACTAGAAGACATTATGGATGATACTTCTGTACCCCCGCCATCTATAATAGAAAATGGCATCCTGCTTGAAGAAACTATTTTATGTCTAATAGGACCTGCCAAGGCTGGAAAAACATTTCTAAGCCTCAATTTTGCAGCAGCATTAGCCTCAGGAAAAAGCTTTGCAAACTTCAAAATTACAAATAAGAAAAAAGTATTAGTCTTATGCTCTGAAGGTGGATACTATCCAAATAGAAACAGGATTCAAATAATTTGCCAACAGATTGATAAAGACTGTTATCAAAATTTTAACTTTATTAAAAACTTAATCCTATCTCTAGATGATACTTCGGGTATTCATGATTTTGAAACTATTTTAAAAAGTAGCAAGCCTGATGTTGTAATTATTGACCCTTTAATACGATTTCATCAAGCAGATGAAAATTCTTCTAATAATATTATTCAAGTATTTAAAACTATTCGCAGATTAATGGCAAAGTATAATTTTGCAACAATAGTAATACATCATACAGGTAAACAGGTCTCACTTGGAGGACGAGGTTCTAGCGTTATAACTGGTGAATATGATTCGGCTATCATGATGCATCCTAACAAAGAAAATGATACACTTAGACTTCGCTATGATATGAGGCATGTCAAGACTCCAGATTCTAATCAAATTAGCTTTGATGATACTACATTCTGGTTTGAAAATGTTGCTAACAATTATGACATTGTCACAGATTACATAAAGAAACTAGGACCAATTACAAGGGCTAAATTAGTTAAAACATGGATGTTTGAAGATAAATATTCAAACTCAAATGGATACAAGGTAATTAAGAAAGCAGAAGACAAGGGACTTATTCAAGAAGATTTTAATGATAAGAAGTTATATTTAGTATCTTATAAAGAATCCTAAATATCTCAATTCTCATACCTATATATATTACGTGAGGAGAAAAAATCTCCTCACTAATATAGGTATTGAATCTAAAAGAATTCTTAGTTAACTAAGCAACTTGTGTTAACCCTAGAGATAAACTATTAATGATTTGTTATTAAGACAAATCATAGTTTACATATGCAAACTAGATTATTTTCTAAAATTAACCTTAGGATTTCCTGGGTTTAGA
>CAYTPF010000198.1:0-3413 GCA_964439775.1 uncultured bacterium
AAGTCATCTAAATAAGGATTATCAATAACAGATTCATAGTATGGATCTAATTTAAAAATTTTTGCAATTTTTGTGGTAAAGGTAGTCTTACCAACTCCAATATTTCCAGCGATACCTATAAACGGACGACCCATTTAATTAACTAACTCTCCAATCATAAATTCATTTTTTAATTCGATAAATTTTGTAGGAACTATTTTATTTAAAAAGGATTTATTAGACTTTACTCTAACTTTTATATAATTTTCACTTAAACCAGTCAAATAACCATCATTAAATGTTTCAAAAAGAACCTTTGAGTTCTTTTTGACTTGTTTAAGTTTAAAATTAGTATTTATTTTATCTGAATAATTACGAAGAATTTTACTTCTTTTTTTAATAACCTCGATCGAATTTTGATTTTTCATTTTAACTGACTTTGTATTATCTCTATTCGAATAAGAGAATACATGCAAATAAGACAAATTCAATGTTTTTATAAAATCAAAAGTATGTAAAAAATCCTGTTCCGTTTCACCTGGGAACCCAACAATCACATCAGCACCAATACATACATTAGGCACAATATTCTGTAAATATTCTATACATTTATAATATTTATTAGTATCATATCGACGCCTCATCAATTTTAAGATTTTATTTGAACCTGATTGTAAGGGGATATGGAAATGAGGCAAAAATTTTGTAGAATTAGCCACAATATCAACAATTTCTTCTGTTAATAAATTAGGCTCAATTGAAGAGATGCGAATTCTAAAATCATCATTAATATTTTCAAGCTCTTGAACCAAATCATAAAAAGATTCATTTGTTGTCCTACCAAAGTCTCCAATATTTACACCAGTAAGGACTATTTCATTTATCCCTTTATTTATTAAATCTTTAACCTGATAAATTGTTTGCCGTATTGATTGATTTCTACTCATACCTCTTGCTAAAGGGATTGTACAAAAAGTACATTTATAATCACAACCATCTTGTATTTTAAGAAAAGATCTAGTTCTTTCGCCAAAAGAAAAAGATTTATAAAAGTTATCTGATTCAATCTCAGAATGACATATCAATTGATCTTGATTTTTATTAATTATACTAAAGATAGAACTTTTATTGGCATTAGATACAACAGCATTAACACCTGGTATATCTTTTACTTCTTCAGGCTTTAGCTGCGCATAGCATCCAGTTATTAATATATAAGAATTTTTGTTTTTATTTTTAATTTTCCTGACAATTTTTCTACATTCTTTATTAGCATTTTCCGTAACAGAACATGTATTTATAACATAATAATCAGCCTGACTAGAATTAAAATCTACTTTCTGGTAACCGTTTTCATAGAATTCCCTAGCAATTGTAGATGTTTCAGAAAAATTTAATTTGCATCCCAAAGTATAAAAAGCTACTTTATTATTCATATACTAAAGTTAGTTTTTATTTTGTTTCATTAGATCTTTATGACATCTAACAAAATGATCAGGATTTACCTCAACCAATTCTTGATTTTTACGTGTACTTCCACAAGCACATTCATTATCATCAAAACGATTACAAAACCTACAGTCCTCACCCATATCAACTAGAGAAGGAGCATCTCCTTTTAAGATTATTCTTTGAGATTTTTTACTTGGATTTGGGATTGGTACGGCAGATAAAAGAGCCTTTGTATATGGATGGATTGGATTTTGATACAATTCTTTGACTTCTGCGATTTCTTGAATTTGGCCAGCATACATCACAGCGACCCTATCTGATATATATTCAACAACAGATAAATCATGAGAAATAAATAAATAAGTTAAATTAAATTCATTTTGCAAATCTTTTAATAAATTAATAATCTGCGCCTGTATAGATACATCTAAAGCCGAAACAGCTTCATCACATATAATTAGCTTTGGCTTCACAGATAATGCCCTAGCTATACCTATACGTTGTCTTTGCCCACCTGAAAATTCATGAGGGTATCTTGACGCATATGAAGCTGGCAGACCAACTAGGTCTAATAATTTACCTATTTCTTTCTGGATATCAGTTTTAGGCACAATATTATGCAAGGTCAATGCCTCAGAGAGCATACTACCTATAGTCATCCTTGGATTTAAAGAGCTGTATGGATCCTGAAAAATAATTTGCATACTCTTTCTATAAGGTCTCATTTCTTTGTTTGATAAATTAGATAGTTCAAGATCATTATATTTTATACTTCCTGAAGTAGGCTCAAGCAATTTCAATATAGTTCTACCAGCAGTTGTTTTCCCACATCCTGATTCTCCTACAAGGCCTAATGTTTCTCCTTCATATAAATCGAATGTTATATCATCTACAGCCTGAACATGACCACTAATTTTTGAAAAGAAACCAGATCTAATGGGAAAATATTTCTTTAAATTTTTAACTTCTAATAATGTTTTCTTCATAGGAAAATTAATATTTAGGACTTTTTTTATTAACTTAATTTAGATGATTTATTGCTCAATTTACAATAATGTAATTTTTATTACATTTCTCTATAAATTTTATAATCACCGAATCCATCTTGATCTATAAATACTACTTTTTTACCCGTTGGATAATACCATACAATATAACTATATCCATTATCATTATTCTGAGAATTTTCTTTTTGGATAGGATAACCATAATTAATTAGAATTTTACCTCTATCTGAACGCCAGCCTGGACCCAAAGTACTGAATTTATTTATAGCATATTCAATTCTAGAATTAAATTCTACTAATAGTTCATTTTGTTCAGTGCTTAAATCTGGATCTAATTTTAAAAAATAATTTTTAATATAATTATATTTAAAATCTTTCGTTTGATTTTTAATATCTTTATAGCTATCAATAAAACCATAATAGAACATAACTTCTAAAAATAGATCAGGATCAGATAAAATTGATTCTATTTTTTTTAAATCATACTTTATTTCAACAGATTTTTTACTATCATAAAAAACAAATTCAATAGATGGGTCATTAGTATCAATAGCTTTCACTGGCAATCTTAAACAGAAGTAGTTATCTAAAGATGATTCTTTACTGATTTTATAGTTGGAAACTATTTTGTTATTTATATTTATAGAAAAATTATCACTATCAAATGTTTTTGATAAATCTAATTGAAAAAAACAATATATAGAATCTTGATTTGTAATCTCATTATTTAACAAAAACTTATATTGATAATCTGTTTTTTCTTTAACTATAATATCACTTATACCATTTATACTATCAATTGAAATTTTCTTTTTAATAACCCAATTATTTTTACTATCTTTATCTTCGATAAATACAAATAATTTATATTCTCCAGGAGGTAATAAAAATTTTTTATAAATAATTTTTTTATTATTATGACTTCTTGTTTTATTATAAAATTCTTCTATTAAAGATTCACTCCAAGATTCATGA
>CAYTPF010000199.1:0-3396 GCA_964439775.1 uncultured bacterium
CATTAATAATTCCATCTGAATTTAAATCACCTAATAAAATTTGATCTGGATAATGTTCAATTACAACATTCCTAATATAATTTTTTGCTGAATTATTCAAACCACTATTTAATGTAATTCTACCTATCTCAATATTATTATCATCTATTATAACAACTTGTTTATGCAATCCATTAAAAGCTTCTCTTATTGGAAGAGTTGGATATTGATCCATAACAAGTGGTAAATCAGAGTTCAAACAAAAATTAGTATTAAAGTTACTTATATTGCTTTGGCCAACAGCAATAATGACAATATTTTCAAAACCATCATCATTTCTTAACTCATTTTGGAAATCATGCAACTGCACGAAAGTAGATGTTCAGCCAGCTCATCCCTGTGAAGAAAAATAATGCATAGTTATATAACCTAAATATTCTGGATTCCATACATTTAAACCATATGTTGGCGATGTTGAATTGAAATCTTCTAAAGAATATTCAAAGTTATCACCAAATACTAATGTTAAATAGAATATAATCATTATTTTTTTCATTTTTGATATTATAACATTTTAATATTTTAAAAAATATATATTTTCAAGTTTTAATAATGTATATTAGTTTTATAATTAATTAAAAAATATTAAAAATGAAATATATCTTACTTGTTTTTTTAAATATACTTTTAAGTCAAAATCAGAACTTAATCAATAGTATAGATTCATTAATAAATAATCCAGATTTTATAATTCTAAATGAAAAGCATTCTGCTATTTTAGGAAGAGATTCTGATCCAAAAAAAACAACTGATATTTCTAAGATAAATTTATTTATAAGAAAAACTGCTTGGACAATCTTAACTACTCCAGGATTACGTTTTTTAACCAATCTTATATATCCTAAATCAACTATTTCTCATTTTAATGTGGAAAATGCCGTTGCCTTTACAATAGATGATGGATTTTGCGGCAAAGATAATAAAAATGGATGCATGATTGATGAAGTACGGGAATTATTTCATAGATATAATGCAAATGCTACTTTTTTTGTGACAGGGACACATTGTAATAATAAATCAAAAAATCAAGTAAATTTACTACTAAATGATGGTCATGAGATTGCTAATCATAATATGATGGATTGGTCATACAATAGCTATTCATATAATGAATTTGAGTTTGATTTATTGTTAAATAAAGAAATATTATCTTTATACAATCAAGAATATTCTTCATGGTACAGAGCACCAATGGGTCAATATAGCAAAACAATGGATAAAATAATTAAAAAACATAAAATGAAACATGTTGTTGCAGATGCTTTTGGACATGATACATCTATACCAGATCCTGAATGGATATCAAACTATATACTAAATAATGTTAAAGATGGATCAATAATATTGATACATATGCCAGAAAAAGGTGTTAGAGAATGGACTTATAAAGCTATGGAATTAACACTTCAAGGATTGAAAGATAAAAACCTATCTATTTTAAATCTCAGTCAAATTAATGAGTTAGAAAAACAACAAAAAAATAAATGACCTCATTTTTTGAGGTCATTTATTTTAAAGAATTTTAACCAAATTCCTTAATAATCTGATCTAACCATGGAACCATTAATTCATCATTCTCATCTTCATCCAAATTATCATAATCTAATCCTAGACCTAATAATTCATCTCCATCCAATGCAACTGATTCTCTAAATTCATATGGTTCTCTACTTGCTCTACCAATCAAAGTTCCACCTTGATCCATAAACGGTTTAGCTAAAATACCTATTGCATCTAAAAAATTATCTGGATAACCAGTTTGGTCACCACAACCAAAAAACGCTGCAGTCTTACCTGAAAAATCTAATTCTTTAAAATTTAAAAAAACTGAATCCCAATCATCTTGAAGCTCCCCTATATTCCATGTAGGACAACCAATTAATAACTTATCGTAATTCATAAGATCATTAACATCTGCTTCACCGATATCATAAGAATCTACTTCAAAACCTTCTCCTTCAAGGTATTCCGTCATGAATTCAGCTGCATCTTTCGTATTATCTGACGTACTACCCCAAAAAAAACCAATTTTTTTCATATTTGAAATTCCTTTCTACTCTTTTTAAAACCATATCCAAAAAAAACCGAGGGTTAAAACCTCGGTTTTTTGTGGTCGATGCTGGACTCGAACCAGCGACCACCGCCTTGTAAGGGCGGCACTCTGAACCAACTGAGTTAATCGACCAAAAAACAAACTAACCTAAAGCTAATTTTAAAACTTCATTGACATCTTTAACAAAACTAATTTTTAAATCTTTTGATACTTTTTCAGGAATTTCTTCAAAATCCTTTTTATTTAAGTAAGGAGCAATAATATGCTTGACCCCAGCTCTATGAGCTGCAGTTGATTTTTCCCTTAATCCACCAATTGGTAAAACATTACCCCTTAATGATATCTCACCAGTCATACCAATACTTTTATTTACAGGTTTATCTAATAATAATGAGACAAGAGATGTTAACATTGTTACTCCTGCTGATGGACCATCTTTAGGTATAGCTCCCGCTGGAACATGTAAATGAATATCCACTTCCTTAAATACATCAGAGTTTATTCCCAACTCTTTTGCATTAGCTCGAGCATAACTAAGAGCTGCCTGAGCTGACTCTTTCATAACATCACCCAATTGTCCAGTAAGTTTAAGCTTACCTGTACCTGGCATTTTGGTGGCTTCAATAAATAAAATATCACCTCCAAATGCTGTCCAAGCTAATCCTACTACCACACCAGGTTTATTAGTTCTTTCAGAAACTTCTGGATAATATTTTTTAGCACCTAGGTACTCTACAATTTTTTCGGGTGTAACTTTAATGTTCTTACTATCTCCAATTGCAATATCTTTAGCTGCTTTTCTACATACATTAGCTAATTGCCTTTCTAAATTTCTAACACCTGATTCTCGTGTATATGATTCAATAACTACACTGATTGCTTCATCACTAAATTCAATTTCATTTTTTTTCAATCCATGTTCTTTAACTTGCTTTGAAACTAAATGTTTTTTAGCTATATTTAATTTTTCTTCAAGGATATATCCTGTATAATTCAAAACTTCCATACGGTCTCTTAATGGGCCAGGAATTTGATCAACTCTATTTGCCGTAGTAATAAATATAATTTCTGTCAAATCAAAATCAACTTCTAAATAATGATCATTAAATGAAAAATTTTGCTCAGGATCCAAAACTTCAAGTAATGCACTTGAAGGATCACCTCTAAAATCTCTACCCAGCTTATCAATCTCATCTAACATAAATATAGGATTCTTTGTTCCAGCCTTTTTTAAGCTTGTTATAATTCTTCCTGGTAAAGAACCTATATATGTTCTTCTATGTCCTCTTATTTCTGCTTCATCT
>CAYTPF010000200.1:0-3379 GCA_964439775.1 uncultured bacterium
TGCAATTATTAATAATATAATTAATTAAATTTATATTTTTTTAAAAATTCTATCAAAAAAAAAAGGGGTGATAAACACCCCCTTTTCTAACAAATAAAATCAATCTTATTTCATTAAAATAGCTTTAGTTGTTTGGATATTGCTATCTTGACGTAATTGAATATAATAAATTCCACTTGGAAGGTTAGTCGCATTCCAACTATAATTATGCAATCCTTGTGTCTGATAACCAGCAAAAATTCTATCAACTTCTTGTCCTTTTAAGTTAAATGCTGACAATTCAACAAATCCATCATTTGATAAAGCAAATTCAATTTGAGTTACTGGATTGAATGGATTTGGTACTACATTTTTCAACTCAAAAGCATATGGTCCATATTGATAAACTTCTGAATTCGTAGAATATGAAATTTCTAAAGCATGTGAACTTAGCGATCCAACAAGAACATTTATATCATCTATATCTATTATATTACCTTCAATAATAAATTCAGTAGTATAGCTATCAAAGGGTTTATTTATAATTGAATAAGCAACCATTCGGGTTATCCCATTATTAGTAGAATAATTCATTGAGATATGCGAGTTATCTTTAAGATTAATTACTGGATTTTCAATGCTATTGAAAACTATTTCAACTCCAGCATAAGGAATATTAGATACAATTTTAACTATAGTGTTATTTAAATCATTACTTATTATCACATTTGCAGAACCATTAGATTCAATCATTCTAGATCCAAGAATATCATTTATAATTGCTATTATATCAAGAACATTAATAATTGAATCACTATTGTAATCACCATTCTCTTTTTCACAATCTGTGAATTCAGATGAATTCATCCCACCATTTAAAATCATATTAACTACACCAACTATATCTAAAATATCAATTGTATTATCATCATTAATATCTCCAGCATAATTAAAACAATCATCACATTGATCTGGAGTCCCATCATTATCAGAGTCGGGCCCTGAACACCCACATAAGCCGGCATCCTCACACGCTGTTAGCATTTGTTGTATTTTAGTATTTCCAAGACCTGTGTTAAGAGAATTCATTTTATAAAAAACTGTCATTGTATGATCAATAAATACACTTGATGGAACATAACCACCAAGATTAAACCAATTCCACATGTGGTTACCAAATCCATTGCCATCATCTGTTATGACTGGCATACCATTTATACCATTATTACCCCATTGTGTACATGAGTATGGTTGTCCAGCATCCATAAACGCAGCAAAGGTAGTAACATCTTCTTCATCAGACCATCCATCCATAAATGAGTCAACTGACCCTATTTCACTATAACAAGGTCCTCACCAACTAGCAGCAGTGTTTATAAATATTACTTGGTAATCACCACCATTTAAAGCACCATTAAAATCTGCTAACTTTAGAGTGTTCGATTCATAATCACCATAACAAACATCAAATGCAATATTTTGATGACTTTGACTGACTGTTTCTCCAACATCATAGATAGCAGAAAAAGAAAAACTTAATAATATTATTATTAAACTATTTTTAAATATATTCATAACACTTACCTCACACAATTTTATTAATACCTAGTGACAAGTTACAATATTGCGTATATGATTCAAAATACCAATTTGTAACAATATATAGAATTATTTTAAATAAATAATTTTGGAAAAATGTTTGATTTTTGATTTTTTTGAATTTATTCTAATAAAATAAATACCTGATGAAAAATTAGAAGCATCCCATTGTACTTTGTAATTTCCTGATGATATATCATCACTTAATAAGCTTTCAATATGCTTTCCATTTACATCTACAATATCAATTTTTACAAAATCATATACACCTATAGAATAATCAATAATTACTTTTGAATTAAATGGATTTGGGTAAGCACCATTCAATTTAAAGTTTTTAATTGAATAATTTTCTAAATTCAAAACAATACAACTACCATCATCAACATTTGCATCTATATCAAAGTTGGAAGCCTCTGGGTTTGTACAACCTTCTGTAGGAGTTAAATAGGTATAATCAATAGCCTGTCCCCAATATGTATTACTAGCATATTTAACCGCAAATAAATATTTTATAGGAGAATCAATATTCCATTCATGTACATCTGTTATATTTGTTCCAGTATAACCATCAAATGTACCAGCTCCATCTACCCAACTACAAGATTCTTCAGTACAACGCTGAATATGAATAGACTGAAAAACAGCATTCTCTGGAGCAGTAAAACTCGACCAATCAATATAAATTTCATTTTCAGATAGTATAGTAAAATCAACATCTTCATCAGAAGGAGCTTGAGGATATCTACAAGAACCATCGTCAACTGTTGCTTGAGGATTGTAATAACCATAACAAGCAAAATCATTATCATTAGGAATATTTAAAAAATCACAATTATTTTCATCTATATACTCAATTTCATCCCATAGCTCCCAGCTCCAATTACAGCTATTATCATAAATCACCCCATCAACATTAACTATATAAGATTCATAATCTTGATCATCGATACAGTTAAATGCCATAGGATCCATGCAACCCTCTGTAGACCAAACTAATGATATTAAAATAATATAAAGTATTTTATTCAATTTATATTCCTATAAGTTATTTACTAAATCTTGAACATAGAGTTTTAATAATTCTTCACTATGACCTTCCATTTTATATTTTACTTCAAAATTATGATCAATCAAAATATTTTTAGGATACTCAGGGATACTAATAATAGGATAAAACAATTCATACATATAATAACCCTGACCATCATCGATAATATATGGATAGCCAACAGCTCCATTATTACCCCATTGATCACAGGTATATGGCTGTCCAACATCATCCATTACTGTCATATATACAACCTGATCATCTGAAAAATTACTTTGCATCATTTCATCCATTCCCGGGATGTGATTATAACAAGGTGCTCACCAAGAAGCTGATAAATTAAGCAATATCACCTTACCAGACAAATCTCTCAATTTTAATGAATCTTGATCTAAACCATAACATATATCAAAGCTTAAATCTAAATGCTCAGACATTAAAGTCTCACCAACATCATAAGGCAAATCAACAATTATTTCTTCACCATTATTATTAGATCCATCGCCATTACCTGAATCAGCTACTGACGATCCTGAATCGCAAGAAATCAATATAAATATCATTAATAAAAAAATCATATGTACTATTTTAGTCATTTCTCCTCCATTACATATCATAATTTAATCTTAAAGTAACTTTAAATCCATCCTTAAATCCAGGGTAAACTCCACATACTCCATTAGCACAAACTAGCCCACCTCTTTGAGAACCATAGAACGCTTCTATTGAATTATTATTCAAAAATCTCAT
>CAYTPF010000201.1:0-3330 GCA_964439775.1 uncultured bacterium
TTCTAATTATTCAGATGTTAATTATTGGAATAGAAAATTAGATTATTTATTTTCATCAAATCCATTATTAGATGGTAAGACCCATCAAAATGCTCATCAATTATCTGATCATGCTCCAGTATCAGCAAGCATGGAGGTAGAATGAAATATATATTAAGTCTATTTATTTTCACAGCTATATTTTCTAATGAGGTAATTGATGTTGAAAATCATAAGATTGGTATTTTCCATCAATATAAGTATCAGTTTTCAGATAATATAGAAATAGGTACTCATCCTATAGCCTTTCTAGTTAATCCTAATATTTCAGTTAGAATTAAACATAAAAAGCAATATATCGACATATTTTCAAATGTTTTGAAAGTAGATGCAAAAAATAAATCATTTTACACGCATCATTCAATGTATGTACCAACAGGTATTTTTAATATGCTAAAAAAAGAAGGAATGTTTGGTTTTATTTCTCCTGAATTTAGTGATTTTCCAATTATGATCTCTTTTAAAAATGAAGCAGAGATTTTTATAGATGAAGATTTATATGATATTTCAATTAAAACAGGATTTACATATGGTTTTAGTGCAAAAAAACTTGATCAACGATCAACTATAGACTTGCCAATCATATATCCAAGAATGCTAGTTTATTATTCCGAGTCAAATTATAATTTAAATTATAACGTAGGCTTTAAAAGGAAGCTAGCTGAAAAATGGCACATATTTACAAATATTAATGGAATGATATATCCTCAATTAGATGAAGGTTTTTTTATTGAGAATAAAGGTTTACTTATATGGGATTATTCAAAAAATATTGAAATGCAATTTGGATATAAATTAGTATATGGAGAATATCCTTTTGGTGATATGACCCATGTTTTGCCATTTAGTATTATTCCTATTCCATTGATTGATATAGTTTGGAGTTGGTAGGGTGATTTCATATTCCAATGGTAAATTTATACCTACAGAAAAGGTAGCGATACCAATAGCCAATGATTATTTAGGCTTTAAGTGTGGTTATCGTATTTTTACTTCATCTACAACAATAAAACATAAATTTTTTCGTATTGATGATCATATTGATAGGCTTGTTACAAGTGCTAAAGATATTAATATGGATTTATCTTTTTCATCAAACGAGTTATCAATATTAATTAAAGAAACAATTTCAAAAAATAATAATATTAAAGATGATTTTATTATTTTTATTTTTTTATCTGGAGGATCTCCAGAGCCTCTAACGTTAAAACCCAAAGGACCAGCCCATTTATATATTATTGTAAATCCTTTAGTATTACCACCAAAAGAATGGTATAAAAATGGTATTGCATTGGCTACATTTACCTTTCAAAGGCAATTTCCTACTGCAAAATTATTAAATTATGTAGGTGCGATAAATGCACATCAAACAGTTATCCCTGATTATGAGGCTCAAGAAGGGTTATTTATTTCACCTGATGATAATGATACAATTTTAGAGGGGACTACATTTAGTTTCTTTATTGTAAATCAAAATGATACTATTATTACAAGACCTGAAGATGAATATATTTTAGGTAGTATTACTAGAAGAGTAATTGTAGATATAGTAAAAGAAAATGAATTGGATTTTAGAGAAGAAATGGTGAAAGTATCAGATTTAAATAAAATTAAAGAAGCTTTTTTAGTTTCTTCAATTAGAGGGGTAGTCCCAATTATTAGAGTTAATAATATTAAAATTGGGTGTGGTAAACCAGGTAATAAAACATTGTTATTAATGAATTTGTATAAGGAAATAAAAGAAAAATATGAATATTGTAGTTAAAATACTTATTTTTTTATCAGCTCTTTATACGCAAATAGAGCCATCTCAAGGCTTGGTTGAGAATGCTCCAAGTGTTTGGGCATTACAAAATGCTAGAATACATTTAAGTTCTTCAAATATTCTTGAAAATGGAACTCTTCTTATTAGAGATGGATTAATAGAGAATGTAGGTGCGCGAATAAATATTCCTGATGATGCCACAATCATTGATATGACTGGTAAAACCATTTATCCAGGATTTATAGAAAGTTGGTATGAGTATCATTCATCACTTAAGGATGATAACCATAACAGACATTGGAATTTTAAAGTTAATGCAACAAAAGATTTATCGAAATTATATAAGCCTATTAAAAAAGATATTAATTCATTGAGGAGTCTTGGCTTTACTAGTGCACATGTTGTTCCAGATTCTGGAGTTTTTCAAGGATCAACCTGTCTTATTCAATTGAATGATGATGTTGACTTAATTAATAATTCAATTGGGCAAAAAATTTCTTATGAGGTAGATGGGTGGAGTAGTGATAAATATCCTAATTCATTATTGGGAGTTGTAGCATTATTAAGGCAAACATTCATTGATGCAAATTGGTATTTTAATGCAAAAAAACAATTAAAGAAATATCCATCAAAAAATATGCCTTTAAGAATAAATGATGATTTAAATGTTATTGGTAATTGGATGGAAAAAAATAAGCCTTTTATTTTTGATACCAAGCATGAACTTTCTATTTTGCGCTCACTTCAATTAGGGAAAGAATTCGATTTAAATATTTGGATTAAGGGTAGTGGATATGAATATCGTAGAATTAATAATATTAAAGATTCTAATCCATATATTATTGTTCCTTTAGATTATCCTCTAAACCCCGATTTAAAAGATCCATATCAAGCATTAAACTATACTACAGCTGAACTCAAGCATTGGGATTTAGCACCAGATAATATCATTGTATTATCAGAAAATAAAATTGATTATTCTATTACATCATATGGAATAGATAAAAAAGATTTCAGAAAAAATTTAAAAAGATCTATTGATAGGGGATTATTAGAAGAAGATGCATTGAAAGCTCTTACTGAAACTCCAGCAAATATGATGGGCTTAGGAAATCAATTAGGTAAAATAGAAAAGGGTTATATAGCAAATTTAACTGTTGTAGATGGTAATTATTTTGATGTTAAATCTAAGGTGATTTCAAATTGGATCAGTGGTCAAGAGTATAGAGTTCAACCAAAGTATGTTGTAGATATTGAAGGTAAATGGTCAATTGATATAGGCCCAAAAAATTATATCTTAGAGCTATCTAGTAATAATTTAAAATTTACAGGGAAGTTATTAAAGGATTCATCTGAGTATACATTAAATAAGTTAAAGGTTGATGGTAGGTTTATCAGCTGGCAGATTCAATGGGATGATAATGAAATTGAGAGTAGATTTACAGGTCATATTTTAGATAATAGTATAAGTGGCCTTGCACACGATATGAATCTAAGTTGGACATCTACAAGATTAAATGATATAG
>CAYTPF010000202.1:0-3304 GCA_964439775.1 uncultured bacterium
CCAAGAAGATCTTTGCCCAAAAAGGTCTGGCCGGGGCGCGAATGGAGGATATAGCGCGGCAGGCAGGAGTAACCAAGCAACTGGTTTACCATTACTACGGCTCCAAGGAATCCCTGTTTACAACAGTGCTGGATGACTCGTCACGGCAAATAATGGATGAGCTCGTCGCACTGAATGTAGAAAACCTGCCGCCACAACAGGCCCTCTTGACACTGCTCGACTGTACCTTCGAGCAGTACATGAACGACCCACTACTTGGCTCATTGGCGCTTGAAGGTATCCGCTATCATGAGTCAGCTCACGACGATCAGGTCAACAGTTTCTCCGGTCAATCGCCGGCGCTAAAAGCCAAGTTTGCCTCGCTACTGCAGCGTGGGATATCCGACGGAATTTTCCGTGCGGATGTAGATGCCCGTTTTCTGCTAGCCACATCAGCGCTATTGATGTCTGGCGGCTTTACCAACCATTACACCCTCTCGGTTCTGGTGGGTTTCGATACCAGGTCCACAGAGGGTATGAAAATTTGGCGAGAGCATGCGGCGAATTTCATTCTCGCCGCAATTATCAAACCTTGCTAAAACAAACCCTTTACAAGGTTTACATGCCCTTACGGTCGGACTGACTGAAGAACGCCTGCATCGCCACCAGCGAAGGCGTATGGCTTGAAAAGCCGCCATCAGCGACTAACGTTGTGCCCGTAACAAAAGACGATTCATCACTGGCAAGAAAGGCAACCACGTCGGCAATTTGTCTTGGCGTGCCGAGTTCAGGAGTCATGTGATTATCCCGCAGAATATCCAGCAGCTCTTTCGGCATGGATGAATGTGCGTTTTCTGCCGGAGCGAGCCCAATCTGTACCGCGTTACCCCGAACCCCCTGCTTCCCATACTGCGCCGCGACCAGTTTCGGCATCATGTTCAACGCCGCCTTGGAACAGGCATAACCCGTTAGCGAAAGGTCACCCTGAGCGCCCAGACCAGAGGTCGCAAAAATCACCGAGCCCTTTCCCTGTTTCACCATCACTGGTACGACGTGCTTGGTACATAGCACCGAACCGCGCAGGTTGACAGCAATGGCACGGTCCCACGCAGCAATGTCCAGGTTGCAGATGTCTCGATCATTCTGACGCTGGGCGACGTCAAGCACTGCAGCATTGTTGTGCAGTACATCGATACGGCCGAATCGCTCCATGACCGCACTGACCATCGCCTCAACACTTTCCTCGGATGAGACATCGGTCGCGACGCTCATCGCCGAGCCGCCTGACGCCTCAATCTCCGTTGCCACGCGCGCGGCAGCAGCTTCATTGATATCCACAATAGCCAGACTGGCACCATGCGCCGCCAGCACTCGCGCACATTCCGCGCCCAGACCACCGCCAGCACCGGTGACTATCGCTACGCGCCCATCAAGTTTTCCCGTCGTCATCTTGTAACTCCGTACGTTAAGGTCAGTATCACTCACCGGTAAAAACAGGCTGACGCCGCTCGCCAAATGCAAGCGCAGCCTCCTTGGCGTCTTTTGTGGTCGCCAACAAAGAAAACAGGTCGCGCTCCAGGCTCAGCCCGGCACCAAGCTCCATTTCCAGGGATGCGCGAGCAGCACGCTTGACAAAGGCCGATGCCATTGGCGGCTTTGCGGCGATCTTGTGCGCTAGTGCACTCACCTCATCAAGCAAGCTGTCGCTGCTCAAGGAGACTCTGGATACCAACCCGATACTCAAGGCCTTTGCGGCGTCCAGGCGGTCGCCAGTCAAAAGCATGTCCATTGCATGGCCTGGTGAAACAACCCGGCTAAGCCGCTGTGTTCCCCCACCACCTGGAATCAGACCGAGGCCCGTTTCGGGCAACGCGAGGATGGCGTCGGGTGCAGCAACGCGGATATCCGCAGCCAAGGCGAACTCCAAACCGCCGCCCATACAGTAACCGTGAATGGCCACTACCACCGGTTTGCTGACTCGATCGAGATAGTCTATCCAGCTCGATAACTCAATGCGTTTGCGCACATCAAGCGATGTCTCAACGCCGCGCTTCTCTTTGATGTCCGCTCCAGCGCAAAAACCCCGTTCACCTTCACCGCGAATGGCGATAGCACGCACCGCGCAGTCGCCTTCCAGCAAAGCCAGCGCGGCAGGTACTCCCTGACGGATATCATCATTAATCGCATTGATCTGGCCAGGCCTGGTCAGGACGACCCAGCCAACCGCACCATCACGAACAATCTTGACTGCGCCATTGATCGCGACCGCCGTGGCTTCTACGTCAACACTCATATCAGCACTCCTCAAACTCAAACAGCTGACCATTTAGATCGTTTGGATCGACGCGAATGAGTGCCTTGCCGGCTACAGCGTCGCTGGCCTCAATCCAGGTGAACTTGGTACCGCGAGCTCGCAGATCCTCTGCCTTAGCTGCTAGATCGTTGACTGCAATACGAATGTAGTAAGGTCCTGGCCCCCAGCTGTTCAGGTACAAGCCTGCTTCACTGTCCCACCGGGTTGCCTCGATCAAGTCTAAAGTGGCGCTATTGGGCAGGGTAAAGCCCATTCGAGCGCGACGGTAACCCTCGCTCTGAATGGTCTCGACAGGGCCACTCGGCTCCCAATCAAGATTTGTTGAGACACGGCGCAGCGTCTCGTTCAGATCGCGTACCAAGTACCCTCTTGCTGAAACCCGAACCATGTCACCTGGCTTGACATCACGCGGTTGTACCGGCGGCTGTGCGAAAGTCTCTGGCGGCATTTGAAGCGGCTCCACCGGCATTATCTCGATACACAACCCGCCATCTACTATAGGATCATAAATGGGCTTTTCCGGGGTCGCTCCCAACCATAGCCGGTCAAAGGGCATGTCAGGCGTGCGCTGAGCCATGCGAAATGGCAAACCTCGACGCATGAGCTTGCTGACCAGCGCATCAAACTTGTCACCATGCAAAGCAAGCACGATAGAGTGCGTCAGCATCGGTCTATGTTTGCCTTGAAACGCTTTCAGACTTTCCAGGAAATCATGAAACATCGGATCGCCTGGGTTCGGGCGATCAAGATGCCATTGCGGCTCAACCCGCGTCGGGGACACAGCAAGAGACTTGTGCACCCGGAGAAAATGAGCAATGTATGGGTGATCATCAAAAGCCTGGCGCCAGCGCTCGTGTTTATATATGCCCAACTTGTCGACCAGCAACTCGGTCATACCATCGGGGTCCGGCACCATCATGTCGGCACTCATCAAAAGCTCAAACATAGTCTTCTCCGTCTGTCGTTCTTGCCAGCCGAAACAACGGCGGCCATTCAATTCAAGGCGGTGAC
>CAYTPF010000203.1:0-3293 GCA_964439775.1 uncultured bacterium
ATGGTTGCTTTTGTATATGCAGATATCCCAGTTAATTTTAATAAATTTAAATTAAAAAATTCTTTTTCGACTGATACTCCTAAAACCATTGATAATAAATATCCTGGTCAGGCAATGTTATACTCTGCTATAGTTCCAGGTCTAGGACAGTTATATAATGGCCATATAAAAAAAGCGTTATTGTTTTCTATTGTTGAGGCATCATGTTGGGCTACTTATTATGTTAATAATGAACAGAGTAAAGATAAAAAGATTGAATATATGAAGTTTGCTGATGATGAATGGAGTTTTGAGAATTGGATGAAAAGTTACTACTATTGGCAAGATGATAATGATTATAAAATATTATTTTCAAATGTTCAAAGTAGTGATACATTGTATGAAAATATATGGGATGGAAGCCACCATTTAGAGTTCTACAAAACACATAATGGCAATACAATTCTAATGTCAACAACTGATTCTGATGATAGCAATACTGATAACCCAATTTTTAGGGATTATTACAATAATGATTTTGGTACTTGGGTTCCAGATACAGTAGCTATAAATGAATTGATAAATGATCCAAATTTTGTTTTGATAAAAGACAGTCATTATTATGAAAATATTTTTAAGTATAATCATTTTTATGCTGGATGGTCAGATGCTGAAGAAATTACAATTTATGATAATGATGGTTATCTAATAGCTAAATCTCCTAAAAAGTGGAAATATAGAGAAATGAGAGATGAAGTTGCTCAGTTACAAAGAGTTGTGAGTTATGCAACTTCTGCAATTATGTTGAATCATGTTGTAAGCATGATAGATGCAGTATGGATTTCAAGAAAGAAAAATTCTCAAGTTAGCTACAATATAAAGCCTATTTTTGATTACAAGAATGCTCATGGTATAGGAGGATTAACTTTTTCTTTAATATGGTAGATGCAAAAAAATACTTCTTATTGATTTTAATATTTTTATTTGCTTGTTCAAATGTAGGTGACACCTTTAGTGTTGATATACAAAAAAAATATGATAAAGGAATGAAATTATTTAACAAGGGTAAATATACACGAGCTAGGGAACAATTCGAGTTTATAGTTATGAATAATCCTGGATCAAAAATATCTATTGATGCACAATTTTATTTGGCAGAATCAATGTATGAAAATGATAATTTCATAGAAGCTAATAGTGCTTATTCAAAATATATTCGGTGGTCAACAGATCCCCAGAGAATTGAAAATGCTAGGTATAAAATAGCAAATTGTGCAGTTAATTCAGTAAACAAATATCAATTAGATCAGTCAGAGGCAAAGGTAGCGTTAAGTTTATTGCAAGATTTTATTGATGATTATCCATACTCTAAGTTTGTTCAAAACTCTGATGATCTTGTTAATGATTTAAGAAACAAATTGGCTCAAAAAGAATATGAGACAGCTAGAATGTATATAAAATTAGAAAAATATAGTGCTGCAATTATTTATTTAAATGAAGTAATAAGTAATTTTTACGATACACTATTTTATGAAAAAGCTCATTTAGGAATTATGTTATGTTATAGTCTAAATAATGACAATGATTTATTAAATGAATATTATCAAGAAAACATTAATCAAATTAAAATAGATGAAAATATATTAATGGCTGAAAAAATTAAAAATAACAATCTTTCTTCTTTAGAGTTCTTCAAACATATCTACAGGTGAAGTTGTTTATCTATGGAGGAAGCTTTGACCCAGTTCATTTAGGTCATGAGGCAATAGTAAATTATGTCCTTCCAAAATGTGATAAGCTTTTGATTGTTCCAACTAACAAGTCTCCAAATAAAAGGAATGCCCCTTTAATTGCATCTTTTCACAGATATAAAATGTTGAAGTTACTTTTTGAATCAAGTAAGAAAATAGAAGTTTTAAGATATGAACTTGACCAAGAAGAATCAGCATTTACTTATGATACTATTAAATTTGTTAAATCAAAATATGTAAATTTTGATATTACTTTAATTATGGGGTTTGATCTTTTTGAAGATTTAAATAATTGGTATAATATTAATAAAATCAAAAAAATGGTTAATTTTATTGTTTTTAATCGTAATAAAAATAATATAAATGATTTGGATGATTTTAAAGTAGAATTTATTAAGGATTTTGAGTTTTTAGTGTCATCTTCTAAAGTAAGAGATCTGTTTAATGAGGATGAAATAGATTTAGCAAGATCAATGCTGTCCCCATTAGTATATGAATATCTTATAAAGGAAAAATTATTTTCATGTTAATTGCATCATTTTATTTTATTATTGGTTTAATAATGCTCTATTATGGAGCTGAATATTTAATTGAGAATGGAAAGAAAATTGCAAATATTTTTAATATTTCTCCAATAGTTGTAGGAATTACTATAGTCGCATTTGGAACAAGTTTGCCTGAAATGGTTGTTAGTATCATTGCAAATTTAAATGGTGACCCGGGTATTGCGTTGGGAAATATTATAGGATCAAATATTTCAAATATTGGGTTTGTCCTAGGCATTACTGCCATTATTAATCCTCTAAAAATTAAATTTGACAATAGTAAATTTGATCTGATTGTAATGTGTGTTATTTCAGTTATATTTTTTATTTTTTGTAAATCTATTATGTTGAATAGATTTGTAGGATTATTTTTTTTAGTTTCATTAATTATATATTTAAGAAAAACAATTTCAAAAAAAGAATTTAGTAATCATGAACTGATAAATCATGATAATTTGGTAGTTTTAATTTTAATTATTATTCTTAGTTCTTTGTCATTATTTCTAGGAACTGAGTTTTTTATTAAGGGTGCGAAAGGCTTTGCATCTATATTTGGTTTAAATGACACAGTAGTAGGCTTAACAATTGTTGCATTTGGAACATCAGCTCCTGAGCTGTCTGCATCTTTAATTGCATTGAAAAAGCAAGACTTTGAAATTATTCTAGGTAATATAATAGGATCAAATATTTTTAATATTCTCGCTGTTATTGGTTTAACAGCATTTATAAAGCCACTAATTATTCAAAATAATATATCTGAAATATTAATTATGTTTATTTTGTTAACAATAATGCTTCCTATTATTATATATTTAAGGAATAAACTAAATAGAATCGTAGGGTTTTCATTTTTTAGTATTTATATTTTATTTTTATACCTTTCATTTAATATTAATTAGATTATGATAAAATTTGATAATGTAACAGCAACCTATAGCAATACTTCAGGTATTTTTAACTTGTCTTTTGAAATATCTGCTGGTGAAATTGTTTTTTTAATGGGACCGACTGGATCAGG
>CAYTPF010000204.1:0-3273 GCA_964439775.1 uncultured bacterium
TTTTTGTTGCCCCGTCTTTATACATTTATATAGAATTTTTTCTTAAAGGGAGATTGTAATGAAGCAAATTTTAATAATTTTGATTGCTGGATTTTTCATATCATGTGGAGGCTCTGATTCAAGTTCTAGTAATAAGTGGGATATAGACGTTACAACGTTATCCGCCAATGATAATGTTGGAGATTGGGCTATTATTCATGAATTGAGTGATCCTGATAGGTTGAACCCTATAACATCCTCTGGAGCAAGCGCTGGTTATATTGAAGGAAAAATGTTTGAATCTCTAGTTGGTATGGATAAGAGTACATTACTCTATACTGACCCTAAGCTTGCAACAAGTGTTGCTAAGGTTTCAGATAATCATTTAGAATATATTTATAATATAAGGAAAGATGCTTATTTCTCTGATGGCGTACCAATTGATGCTAATAATTTTATTTTTTATTTGAAATGTTTAAAAAACCCATTTATTGATTGTGCTTCATTGAGAAATTATTTTAAAGATGTAAAAAAAGCTGAGTTGATTAATGGCGATCCTTATTCTCTGAAAATAACATGTTCTAATCCTTATTTTAAAATGGAGACTATGTTGAACGGTTTAACTGCATACCCAATACATCATTATGATCCTGAAGGAATAATGGAAAATATTACTTTTGAAGAATTAGATAATATGTTATCAACGATGGCAAACTCAGATTCAGAAAGTTTTGAAGATTTGCCAGCTTATAAATTTGCTCAGAGATTTAATGGTAAAGAAATGTCAAGAAATCCATTAGGTTCAGGTCCGTATATTTTTAAAGAGTGGACAACTGACGATAAGATAGTTTTGGAGAGAAATCCAAATTATTGGGGTTACAAAGCTGGTGAATTAGAAGATAACGGATATGTAAATAAATTTATTCATAAGGTAGTAAAAGATTATGATGCTGCTGTCATTGGGATGAAGGCTGGTGAGTTAGATGTTCTAGGACTGCCAATGGAAAAGTTTATGAATCAAACAAATTCTAAAAAAATTACTGATAATTATACTAAAGATTTATACTTTATTCCTGGATACGGATACATTGGATGGAATCAAAAAAAATCATTGTTTAAGAATAAAATGGTTAGAAGAGCGATGACTCATTTATTAGATAGAAAACAAATCATAGAAACATTGTTTTATAATAATGCACAAGTTTGTAAGAGTCCTATATATTTTCAAAGACCTGAATTTAATGATAAGCTTGTACCTTGGGCATATGATCCTCAGAGGGCTAAAGAAATTTTATTTGAACAGGGTTGGGAAGATACAGATGGAGATGGGATCTTAGATAAAACCATTGATGGTAAAAAGGAACAATTTAAATTTACTATTCTAACAAACTCAGGTAATGAAACTCGTAAACAAATTGGATTGATTTTAGCTGAAAATTGTAGAAAAGTTGGAATTCATGTTGATGTACAAACTTTAGAATGGTCAATATTTTTAGATCAGGTTAGTGCGCAGAAATTTGATGCAATGATATTAGGTTGGGCTATGTCAACTACAGAACCTGATCCATATCAAATATGGCATTCTTCGCAATCAAAAGATGAAGGCTCGAATTCTATTAGTTTTATTAATAAAAGAGCGGACGAATTGATAGAGATGAATAGAAGGGAGTATGATCCTCAGAAAAGAATTGAATTAATGATGGAATTTCAAGAGATTCTACATGATGAGCAGCCTTACACATTTATATATGTATCAAAATCAAATAGGTTGATGCATAAAAGGTTTCAAAATGCAAAAGTATATCCATTTAGACCAGGATATGATCCCTTTGAATGGTGGGTACCCTCAAAATTTCATAAATATCTTGCTGGGAATTAATTAGAAAAAATGACTAGCTATATTTTAAAACGTATTGCTTTAATGATACCAACGATCTTTATGATAACAATTATTTCGTTCGGTATATCTAGACTAGCTCCTGGCGATCCAGCAAAGATGAAGGCTGGAGTTGGTGCAGGTCAGCAAGATATGTCAACAGGTCAAGGAGAGGATCTAAATAAAGAAATTTTAAAGTTAATACGTAAACAGTGGAACCTTGATAAACCATTATTTTATTTTTCTATTTTTAAAGATCAGGATGATAATGATCCAAAGTCTTTATTAAGTAGGTTGACATTTAAAATTAATGGATTTAAAAACCAATATCATATTTGGACAGTTAATACACTTAGTCTTGATTTTGGGAATTCTTTTCGTGATAATGAGCCAGTTATTGATAAAATGAAAAGACGTGTTCCAGTTACTATGACTTTGAACCTTATTGCTGTATTTATTTCATATATCATTGCTATCCCATTAGGGATTTATTCAGCGATAAAGGATCAAACTTTATTTGAAAGGATTACTACCTTTATTGTTTTTATGTTATATTCATTACCATCATTTTGGATAGGTATTATGGCAATAATATTTTTATGTGGTGGTGATTTTTTAGATATTTTCCCATATGCTGGTTTACATTCAACTTATGTTGAGCATATGACACCATCTGAAAAATTTTTAGATTATTTGTGGCATCTTATTCTGCCAATTATTATTATGACATATGGATCTTTTGCTTATCTTTCAAGGCAAATGAGAACAGGAATGTTAGAAATTATTAGGCAAGATTATATCCGAACGGCAAGAGCTAAGGGATTACCTGAAAAAACAGTTATTTTTAAACACGCATTAAGAAATTCATTAATTCCAATTGTAACAATGCTTGCATTTTTATTGCCAAGTATGATTAGTGGTAGTTTGATTGTTGAAACTATTTTTTCTATTCCTGGTATGGGAAGTTTAAGTTACGGTGCAATTATGTCAAGAGATTATCCTATTGTGATGGCAGTTTTTACAATATCATCAGTATTAACATTGTTTGGTATCTTATTAGCAGATATTTTATATAGTGTAGTTGATCCTAGAATAACATTTACAAAAAATTAATTATGAATGGAAAATCATATAATCAATTAGTTATAGAGCAATTTAAAAAAAATAAACTTGCTCATTATGCATTCTATGTATTGATTGCTTTCTTTATGATTGCAATTTTTGCAGATTTTATTGCTAATGATAAGCCTTTATTATGTAGTCATAATGGTTCTATTACTTCTCCAGTTATTAAAGAATATTTTGTTGATATGGGTATTGCCCAATGGAAAAAGGAATTTTTGAATATAGAATGGACGGCTTTCGAATATGATTTTGCAATTTGGCCATTAGTCCCATTTTTACCATCAAATATTGAT
>CAYTPF010000205.1:0-3271 GCA_964439775.1 uncultured bacterium
ATTTTAATTTCATTTTCCTTTAATCAAAATACAACTAATGAAAAATTATTCTATGATATCAATTTTAGAATCTTTTCCGCAGGGGAAGCAACCTTTGAAAGTCATATAACATCTTTAGATAATAATAAAGTTTATAAAATAGTATCAAAAACTAAATCAAATAAATTTCTTGATAGATTCTATAAAATACGAGATCAAATAGATATTTGGATTGATAAAGATAATTATTCTTTATTAAAAATAAATAAAAAAATAAAAGAAGGAAATTATAAGCGAAATTTTTCTGCAATAATAGATCAACAACAATCTATAGCAATATATAAAAATAAAACAAAGAAAGTCCCAAAAATTATTTTTGATCCAATTGCAGCTATATATTACTACAGAACATTAAATCTAAATAAGAATAATCAATACAATTTTTTTACTTTTGATGAAGGAAAAATAAAAGAAATAATTTTAAAAGTAACAGATATTGAAAATGTTAAAACACCTATGGGAAAATTTCAATGCTTTGTTCTTAAACCATTTTCAACTGATGGTAAAAAACTATTTAAAAATGATGGTCATATGACAATATGGATATCTAATGATGAAAAAAGATTACCTATAAAAATAGAACAAAATACAAATATAGGTAAACTTGTTTTAAATTTGAAAAATTATAATAATTTTTAATATTACTATACAACCAATCTATTCTATTTCAAGATCTTTAAACGGACTACTTCCATATTCGTTATCATTTTGATCACCTGCTTTAAATAGCGTCCAATAAATAAGTGGAAATACACCTATAATTGTTAAAACCCACAAATAATTCCACCCGGACTTATTTATATCATGTAATCGTCTAATTGTTAAACTTAATCCAGGCAAGAAAAAAATTATTGATGAAAATGTACCATATTTTGGATCAATTTGACTTAAAGCAATATTTATAATTGTTGTGAAAACAAACCACCAAATATTATCTATTCTAGATGCTCTACCTTCAAAATTAACATAATTTTTAAATAAAATATTTTTAATAGATTCATCAAACTTAACTAACTTTAATTCTTGCGATAATAACATATACTAAATCTCCTAATTATAATAAACGCATTATATCATTAAATATTACAAAAATAATTAATGAAAATAATATGATCATTCCTACAGATTGAATAGAAACTTTAACCTTTGATGGTAATTTTCTACCAGATATTCCTTCAATTATAGATATAAGAGCATGTCCACCATCTAAACCTGGAATAGGTAAAATATTTATAAAAGCAAGATTGACACTTATAATAGCCATTACACCAAATAATGCCCATATTCCTCCATTTTTAGCTGAATCACCTGCTAATTTTGCAATCAAAACTGGTCCTCCTACTTCATCCATAGAAGCATCTCCCTTTATAATAATAAAAAGAGATTGTGCCGTTAAAAATAACCAATCAATAGTTCTACTAAACCCTAATTGAACAGATTCTATAATACTAATTTTTCGCGGTTCATTGTAAACTGGGCTAATGCCAATAATTCCCTTATTAGTATATTCACCATTTTTAAGTATTTTTTCAGATTTAACTTTTATTGAATCAGATAAAATTATGCCATTTCTATCCCATGTTATCAATAAATAAGATTCTGAGTTTGATTGAACTAATTCGGTCATTTCTTCCCAATTGCTAATTGGTTTTTCATTAATTGATAAAATTAAATCATTAATCTCTAATCCTATTTCATCAGCTGGATAATCATCAATTAAAGCACCTATTCTTGCAGATGAATTTGGCTCTGCTATTCCTTGAACATAAAAAATCATAGAAAACAAAAACATTGATAATAATAAATTCATTATTACACCAGCAGAAGAAAACCATATTTGCTGTAAAGGAGTTTTTGATAAATATTCATAATCAGCACCAGTAGTTTCTGAATCCATACTTTCATCAATTATTCCAGAAACTTTTACATATCCTCCCAATGGAAAAGCTCCAATACCATATTCAGTATCACCAATTTTTTTCTTAATTCCTAAACCAAAAAAGTTAAATCCTAAATAAAATTTCTCGACTCTAATTCCTACAGATCTTGCTGCCATATAATGACCAAATTCATGAACAAATACAATTGTACAAAAAACAAACACTATTGATAAAAAATAAATCATATACTACCCTTTATTATTAAATTATTAACAAATTTTTTAGTTTCTTTACTAACATTATCTATATCATCTAAATTAGGATTTTCAACATATGTATGATCCTTAATGGCCAAATCAATTATTTGTGATATATTTATAAATTTAATTTTATCATTTAAAAATAAATCAACAGCTATATCATTAGCTACATTCAAAGCAACTGGAGAAGTTCCTCCTTTTTTGATAGCATCATATGCTAGTTTTATGCAAGGAAATTTCTCTAAATCTGGAGATTCAAATGTTAACTTTTTAATTTTAGCTAAATCTAAAGATTCCCAATAAATATTATCATGGTTTGGATAAGACATTGCATATTGTATTGGAATTTTCATATCTGGGATACCAAGCTGCGCTTTAATAGAACCATCTACAAATTCGACTAAAGAGTGTATAATTGATTGTGGATGTATAATTATTTCAATTTTTTCAATTGGGATTTTAAATAACCAAAAAGCTTCAATCACTTCTAAGCCTTTGTTCATCATTGTAGCTGAATCAATTGAAATTTTTTTGCCCATATCCCAATTAGGATGCTTAAGCGCATCTTCCTTTTTGATATTAGGAAATTCTTTAATTGATTTTTGTCTAAAAGGACCACCTGATCCAGTTAAAATCAACTTATTAACTTGATCAAACTTTTCCCCTTTAAGGCATTGCCATATTGCAGAATGTTCACTATCCATAGGAAAAATTTTAACATTATTTTTTTTGCATAACTTATTAATATAATCGCCAGCCATTACCATGCTTTCTTTATTTGACAACGCAATATCAACACCACTATTAATACATCTAACTGTAGGCTCCATCCCATCAGCTCCAACCAAAGCATTAATCATTAAATCTATTTTACTATAAGATGCTAATTTTAATAATCCATACCTACCTGATAATATTTCAACATTAGGTAATTTTTTCATACAATATGATTTTTTAGAATCATCTAAAATACATATAGCTTTAACATTAAATTTTTTAGCCTGTGAACATAATAAACTAGCATTACTTTTTGCAGACAAATATTCAACTTTATATTTTTCCGGTTGTTTTTCAACCACCTCTAATGTTTGA
>CAYTPF010000206.1:0-3262 GCA_964439775.1 uncultured bacterium
TAAATCAATCTTAGATGATTTATTGATGATATTATTAAAAATCATTACTAAATCAAAAACCGAATAATCTTTATAATAACTAGATAAATCTAACAGTTCGTCATCTAGTTTTTCATCAATGCCTTTTTCATACTTCAATGATGACATCTCTAAAATTTCTTTCATCTCTTCAGATGCATATTTATACTTTTTATATTCAACTAATCTATCAATAAGCTCTTGACGCGGATCTTCAACCTCTTCATCCAATTCTTTTTCATATCTAGGAAGTAACATTCTAGACTTGATTTTCATAAGCATAGATGCCATTAAAATAAATTCACCTGCTATTTCTATATTCAAATCCTTCATCATATTAATATAATTTAAATACTCTTTTGTAATATGATTAATAGATATATCATACATATTTATTTTATCTCTTTGAATGAAATACAATAATAGATCTAATGGTCCTTGAAAATTATCAATTTTAATAGTATAATCCATTTATCTAATTTGCGGAAAACCAATTTTCCTATATACCTTTTGTATTGTTTTTCTAGCTCTATATCTAGCACTATCTGAGCCTTCTTTCAATATACTCTCTAAAAATCCTTTTTCATTCATTAAAGACTGATATTTTTCCTGAATTGGCTTTAATGACTCTATGATAACCCCTGATAATCCTTCCTTAAATTCTTTATACCCTTTATTCAAAAATCGCAATTCAATAGCATTTATTTCATCTCCAGATAATAAAGAATAAATATTAATTAAATTTTTAAGACCTTCTCCTCCTTTCTTATAATCAACCCTACTTCCCGAATCTGTAACTGATCGTTTGATTTTTTTTATAATAGTTTCTTCATCATCAAGGAGTCCAATATAATTATTAACATTCACATCTGATTTTGACATCTTGCTTTCAGGGCTCTGAAGGCTCATTATTCTAGCACCATGTTTAGGTATAAAGGGTTCAGGGACCTTAAAGGTGGGAGAATATTCATTATTAAATCTTTCAGCTATATTTCTAGCAAGCTCAAGATGCTGTTTTTGATCAGCTCCTACCGGAACTAAATCTGCCTGATATAATAATATATCAGATGCCATTAAAATAGGATATGTAAATAATCCAGCATTAATATTTGCATTATGTTTTTTTGATTTATCCTTAAACTGAGTCATACGATTAAGCTCACCCATATATGTATAACAGTTTAATACCCATGCTAGTTCAGCATGTGCTGAAACGTGAGACTGTATAAAAATACTACTTAATTTCGGATCAATACCACAGGCTATAAATTGAGCAGCAAATGATAAACAACGCTTTCTAAGCTCAGCAGGATTCTGCCTAACTGTTATAGCATGCATATCTACTACAACAAAGATAGAATCATAATCCGGCTGAAGCTCTACCCAATTCTTAATAGCACCCAAGTAGTTTCCTATACATAATTCTCCAGAAGGCTGAATACCTGATAAAATGACCTTTTTATTATCTTTATTATCTATCATAATTATTCCTGTTTTCTATTAATCTTTCTATTGAAAATAGCTTTGTACTTACCTTTGAATCTTTATTTAATATCAATCTATTCACTACTTCATCAACTGATTCAATGAGAATACTTCCTGATGAATGAATCATTCTTTTATCATCAATCATAATACCTACGTGATTGATCACATTATTTATATAAAAATACATTAAGTCTGCTTTCTTTACACTGCAAATATCTATTTCATCTATTAGATTGTTTTTTATTTGTAAAGAGGTATCTCTTTCAAAATTAATACCAAAATACTTTAGTATAGATTGTACAAAACCAGAGCAATCAAAACCATAAGCAGAACTCCCTCCCCATAGATATGGAACACCTAAAAACATCTTCGATTTTTCAGTAATTTTTTCACGAATTTCAAGCTCACCACTAATGCCAGATTCATCTATAATAAACCCTATTTTATTATTTGGTAAATATATTTCCAAACAATCCCTTATCTTAGATTTTATCGGCACATTTGAACCAAATAATAATTGATTTATGATCTCTTTTTTATGTTGATTTTTATATATATCCAACAATTTGACTGGCACACTATAATATTTATCATATATATTTTTATCTTCTTTCGAAATATAAAATTTATGAATCCAGCCAGCATAGCCATCCCACTGTTTTATCATATACCAATTATCTTTAGAATCAATTAATTCAACAGAATCCCACATTAATCCTTGAGTAATTAACTCAGATTTAAACGAAGGCTGCTTATAAATATTAGCATAACTAGTCTTAATGATCAAGGCTAGACAGTTATTTTAAGGAACTTTCGTTTCCCTACCTTTAAAATACATTCTTTAGGATCAACCTGATGATGAATATCATCAACCCTAATATCATCAATCTTTACTCCACCCTGCTTAATTAATCTTTTTGCTTCACCATTACTGGCTGCCATTTTATTCTCTACCATTAACATCATCAATTTTTTCTGCTCATCTATTTTAATCTCTGGTATATTATCTGGAACAGACTTTTTAATAAATAATTTATCAAAATTTGTTTCAGCATCTATTGCTGCTTTATTATCATAGTATAACTCAACTATACTTCTTGCAAGCCTACGCTTAATATCTCTTGGATTAGAAATATTATTTTCTAAATCATTCTTAATTAAATCAAGTTCATCATTGCTTATATCAGTTGCAAACTCAAAGTATCTTGAGATCAATGCATCTGGGATTGAGAGTGTCTTACCATACATATCATTTGCAGGCTCAGTTATGCCAATATAATTATCATATGATTTTGACATCTTCTCAATACCATCAGTTCCTTCCAATAAAGGTGTAGTGATAATCACCTGTTGTGTTTGTTTATAAACCTTCTGAAGCTCTCTTCCTACAAGCAAATTGAATTTCTGGTCAGTACCACCAAGCTCTACATCTGCATTCAGTACAACCGAATCATAACCCTGAGCAAGTGGATACAAAAACTCATGAATGGAGATAGGCTTACCTGATTGATATCTCTTTGTAAAATCATCTCTTTCTAGTATCTGAGCCACTGTATAGTGTGATGTCAATTTTATCACATCATTAAAATTCATTTTTCCAAGCCACTCAGAGTTATATACAACATTAAGCTTATCAGAATCTAAAATTGAACTTGCCTGATCTATATAGCTTTGTGCATTCTCTTTGGTTTCTTTAATTGTAAGCTGTGGCCTTGTTTTATTTCTACCCGTAGGATCACCTATCATAGCTGTAAAA